>JAITKT010000447.1 GCA_031278225.1 Deltaproteobacteria bacterium | reverse complement strand
GACCCCGACGCCCGCCCGCGGGCGCCCGCTTTCGGGAGGCCGCTCCCGGACGATCGGTCGATCGTTTTCGGGCAATCGGGCGGCCCGGGGCGGCCGGGCGGGAAAAGGACCGCTCCCGGGGTTTTTCCGACCCGGGAAAAATAAATTTCGGGCCGAGTTTTTTTTCTTTCCGGAAAGCCGAATTTTAAGGTTTTAAGCTTGAAAAACAAAAAGAATGCTGTATAATTTGCCTCTAATGTCCGAGGACATCCCAATCGCCCGGCTCATGACGTCGTCAAAGTCATCAAAGTCATCACAGGTTATCGAAAAGGACGTTTATTAATGGATGAATTGACTTTCTACAAGTATAGCGGTCACGGCAACGATTTCGTCATCATCGACAACTGGAAAGGGCACGTTTTGGAAAACGAACTTTCCAAGAGAGCCAAACTGTTGTCCCGGCCCAAGTTCGGCATCGGAGCGGACGGGGTCGTTTACATAAGCGCCGGCCCCGAAGAGGTGGATTTCGCGGCGCGCTTTTTCAACTCCGACGGCTCCGAGGCCGACATGTGCGGCAACGCCAGCAGATGCGCCGCCCACATGGCCTACACCACCAACATCGCCTCCGCCGAGATGGTCTTCAAGACCAAGGCGGGAGACATAAAAGCCTCCGTTTCGAACAACATGGTGAGCGTGAGACTCCCCAAGACCGGGAAGCCGGAAGGCATGGCCATGGTGGACGTGGACGGTTTCAATCAGACCTATCACCGGATAAACACCGGCGTGGCCCACGCCGTCGCCTGGGTCCCCGACGTCGAGACCGTGGACGTGGTCAAGGTGGGAAGCGTCGTGAGACGCCATCCCAGTTTCGCGCCCGGCACCAACGTGGACTTCGTCTCCGTCGACGACCCCCGCACCATTTCGGTCCGCACTTACGAGAAGGGCGTGGAGGACGAGACCCTCGCCTGCGGGACGGGCTGCGTCGCCTCCGCCATCCTCTCGGCGATTCACGGGCAAGTCGAGGGAAACCGCGTCCTCTGCAGGACCAGGGGAGGCGAGGACCTGCTCGTGAGATTCGAGGGCGACGCGGAGGAACCCGCGGCCGTGTACCTGGAAGGGGTCGTGCGCCACGTCTTCAACGGGACCCTGGGGCCGGACGCCCTGAAACCCGTCAAGGGCAAATGAGGAGAAACCCATGTCGCGTCTTTTCGACGGGCGTCTTTTCGAAGGGGTGGTCCCCGCCATGGTCACCCCGTTCAAGGACGGGGGGATCGACGAGGAGGCCCTGAGGCGGCACGTGAACTTCCTCGCGGAAAGCGGGGTTCACGCCGTGCTTCCCTGCGGAACCACCGGGGAATCCCCCACCCTCTCCCACGAGGAACACAACCGGGTGATCGAGATCACCGTGGAAGAGGCCAGGGGGAAACTCCCCGTCCTCGCGGGAACCGGAAGCAACTCCACGAGGGAGGCCGTCGAGATGAGCGTTCACGCCAAAAAGGCGGGAGCCGACGGCCTTCTCCTCGTGAGCCCCTACTACAACAAACCCACCCAGGAGGGCCTGTTCCGGCACTTCGAGGCCATCGTCAAGGCCGCCCCCCTCCCGGTCATCCTTTACAACATCCCCGGGCGCTGCTCCGTGGAGATTCTCCCCGAGACCCTGGCCAGGCTCGCGGCCCTTCCCGACATCGTCGGGGTCAAGGAGGCCACGGGGGACCTCGCCAAGATGATCAGGGTGCTGGAGCTCTGCGGCCCGGATTTCCTGGTCACGAGCGGCGACGACGCCCTGACCCTTCCCCTGCTCGCCGTGGGCGGCGGGGGGGTGATCTCGGTCGCCGCGAACCTCGTCCCCGAACGGATGGTCGCGCTCTGGGACGCCTGGAAGGCGGGAAAAACCCGGGAGGCCCGGGAGCTTTTCTTCAAGCTCCTCCCCCTCTTCAGAACCCTCTTTCTGGAGACGAACCCCATACCGATCAAACACGCCCTCCACCTCGCGGGCCGCATGGGTCCCGAGACCAGACTGCCCCTGTTGCCGCCGTCGGAACCGGTCAGGGAAAAACTCATCAAAACTTTGAAAGAATGGGAGATCGTTTAGGCATGTCGACAGCCCCCCGAAAACTCGCGATTTCCGGAGCCTCCGGGCGCATGGGCCAAAGGCTCGTGCGTCTCGTCCGCGAAAACCCCGACTTCGAACTGACGGGAGCCCTGGAAAGTCCCGATTCCCCCAACCTCGGGAAAGACGCGGGCCTCGTCGCGGGCGTCGGAGACATCGGAGTGGCCGTCACCTCCGACTTCGCGGCCGCGACCGCCGGGGCGGAAGCTTTTCTCGATTTCTCGACTCCCGACGCGGTCGACGAAAACATCGTCCTCGCGGCGGAGAAGAAAATCCCCGCGATAATCGGGGTCACGGGCCTCGGCGAGGACACCCTGGGAAAACTCCTCGCGGCCTCCCAGAAGATACCCATTCTTCACGCCCCCAACATGAGCTTCGGCATAAACCTCCTTTACAGGACCGTGGAGGAAATAGCCGGGCGCCTGGGCCGCGAATACGACATCGAGATAATCGAGGCCCATCACAACAAGAAAAAGGACGCCCCCTCCGGGACGGCCTTGGCCATTTTCGAAAAACTCCGGGCCGCGAGAAATTATCCCGAGGACTCCGCCAAACCCGGGAGGGTCGGGGCGGTGGGCCCCAGACCCCGAAAGGAGATAGGGATCCACGCCGTCAGGGCCGGGGCCATAGTGGGCGACCACACGGTTCTCTTCGCCGGACCCGGCGAGGTCATCGAGGTCACCCACAGGGCCCAGAGCAGGGACGCCTTCGCGACCGGGGCCCTCAAGGCCTCCCTCCTCATGGTCGGGAAGGCCCCGGGGCTCTACTCCTTCAGCGACGTGATGGGGTTTTGAGGGGTTTTCGGGGGTATCGGCGAAATCCGGTCGCGAATCCGCGCCGGCTGTTCGACGAATCGTCCCCGGGCGGTCCGCCGCGGGGGACTCGGTTCCCCCGGGGCCGGACGGCCCGTTTTCCTTCGAAACGCGGCGCCCCCGGCGTTTCGAGGCGGGGGAGGGAGCCCGCGCCAATGCGAAAGTCAATCCCAACCGCGGCGACGCTCGCCCTTTTCGCGACCCTGGCCGCCCTTTTTCTTTCGGCCTGCGTCCTCACCATGCCCGATCCTCTCCTGAAGCAGAGGAACCTCGCCCAAGGCGTCATCCCGGATTTGACCGGGAAATGGAAAGAGGACAAGGGGAACACCGTGACCATCACCCGCGGTCCCTCGAACAACACCTTCAGGGCCAACAACGTCTCCAACGAGAACGAGCTTCTCGTGACCTTCGAGAGGTTGGACGAAAGCCACTACATGATGCAGGTGGCGCCCCAGGAAAGCAAGGGCGTGTTTCTCACCATAGCCGAGCTGACTCCGACGAGGATAAACATTTACACCTATCCCAAGAGTCTGGACGCCATAAGAAAAATCGCGGCCAAAAACGGCGTGACCGTGACCGAGGCCGGCCTCATAACGGGCTACGAAAAATCCGACGGGATGGTGGAACTCTTCAGGGCCCTTTCGCTCATGCGGGAAGCGGAATACTTGGTCCTCACGAAACAATGAACCGCCCGGGCCGAAAACGCCCCGCCCGAGCCGAAAACGTCCCCCGATTTCAGCGCTCGTAGCTCAATGGACAGAGCAACAGCCTTCTAAGCTGAAGGTTGAAGGTTCGAATCCTTCCGGGCGCGCCATTCCCGACGTCAACGGGGCCGTTCGTTTCAACGGCCCCGTTTGACGTCCCTTCCCCCCCCTTGAAAGGGGGGCGGGGAAAAAAAACGAAAACAAAAAAACGCGATTCCTAAACTTCGACCGGCGAAAAAGACGAAAAAAAAGAGTGAAAACCATGAAATGCGCGGTCATTCAACACGTCGCCTTCGAGACACTGGGGGTTTTCGAGCCTGTTTTGAGGGACTCCGGATACGAGGTCGCTTATCTTCAGGCGGGGGTCGACGCTCTCGCGCGGAGCGGATGGCTCGAATCGGACCTCGCGATCATTTTGGGAGGCCCCATAGGGGTCGGTCAGGAAGACATCTATCCTTTCATGAGCTTGGAGAGGGAACTCGCGAAAAAGCGTTTGGACGCGGGAAAACCCCTTTTGGGGATCTGCCTCGGCGCGCAGCTCATGGCCTCGGCCCTGGGAGCCCGGGTCCGCCGGGGGCCCGCGAAGGAAATCGGTTGGGGGACGATCGACCTCACCCCGGAAGGGAAAAAGACCCCTCTGGCCGAGTTGGAAAACGCCCCGGTCCTCCACTGGCACGGTGACACTTACGACCTTCCGGCGGGAACGACGCTTTTGGCCTCCACCCCCTTAACCCCCCACCAGGCCTTCTCCGTCGCGAAAGGGCAACTCGCCCTGCAGTTCCATCCCGAAATCGCCGCGGGAAAGCTCGAAACCTGGCTAATCGGGCACTGCTGCGAACTGGAAGGCGCGGGGAAGGATCCGAGAAACATACGCGCGGACACCGCGGCGTACGGGGAAAAAGCCCGTCTGGCGGGGCAGTCGTTTTTGAAAATTTGGCTCCGGGACGAAGTTCTTTAGGGTCGAGACGCGAATCGCCCGCCGGGGGATCCGGAATTTCATTCCGGAACGAAAACGTTCGGACCCGAAACGTCAAAATTTTCGCTGGCGCGACCGATAAGTTTTTCAAACCGGGTTTTCGAACTCTTTTTCGATTATCGGCCAAGCCGCGTCCCAGGCTATTCTTTCCTGCTCCAGGCGGATGTTTTTGCCCCACCTGCCGTTCTTGAGCTCCGAGTACAACTTGAGTTCCCCGGGGGTCAGGTTTGTCGGTTCCGCTCCTTTGTGGGGACTGTTCTCGGTCCCCCACAAAGACTTGTGGCTCATGAGCGTTTCGAAATCCATCAGGATCGATTTCAATCCCGGTATTCGCTCGCGCACCCTGCTCAAAATGGCGAACCCGTGGGTGTCGAGATCACCCCAATAGAGGCATTTCAGGTCTTTCACCCAAGGAACGGCGCCGAGCGAGACCGCCCCGTTCCCGAGTCCGGTGAAAAGAACCGTTTCAGGGAGATCCTTCATCGAGAGTCCCGTTTGAAGGTTCTCCACAATCACGACCGCGCGCGGCCTCGGCAGCGGCTCGAAATTTTTCAGGTCGTCCAGGGGAACGGTGAGATCCCCCCAGCCCCCGAAGGCGGCCCTGAGTTTCGGGTCCAAGGGTCTCAAACGCGCGAGAAACGGCGGGGTTTTGATCCCGAGCGATTCGCGGAAGTTTTTCCCGCCCGCGTCGACCTTCAAAACCTCGGAAGCGAGGGCGGCGACGGATTTCTTGCGGGAATCCATCCACTTGCCGTCAACGCCTTCGATGGGAAGTTCTCTCGGATAAAGATTGGGGTTCGGGTTGGCCTTCAACCAGGAGACGACGCCCATGAGACGCGAAAAATCGGCGGAATCCAGCTCGAAAAGCTCAAATTTGAAACGGGAAAAAATGCCTTTCAACTCGGGAAAAACGGAAACGGCTTTCGCGTGACGCTTCCGGGCCTCGGACCAGGCCTCGCTCTTCGATGTCCACAGAGCCACCGTTTCGGGATTCGGGATCTCCACCGCCCCGGGGATTATTTGGGTTCCCATGTGTCGCCAGCGGACTTCGGCGGATTTGAGGGCTCCGAATTCGGGTTTCAAGGAGTTCCAATGGGATATCCACTCCTTCACCTTCGGGAAGTTCGCCGCGGCCTCTTTTTCGGAGGGAGGCTTAAGCGACACGGAAACGGGCCACTTCCCGGGATCCGGGGATTCCGCGGTCTCCAACCATTCCGGGTGTTTTCTTTCGAAAAGACTTTCGAGAACGCGTTTCACGTCCCCCATGCTTCTCATCGGTGAAAATTCGGAACGGGAAGTTTCCCTCGGGCGGAAGGTCCCTTCGGACTCCCGGTGTTTTTTCGCGTTCTTGGAATCCGCTCCGGTCAATCGTCCGCGCCTTCGTCGGGACCGAAAAGTCCGATCCCGCCTTGAAATTCCTCTTCGTCTTCCCCGGAGCCCGAGGGTTCCTCCCCGTCGTCTTCTTCCCCGGACCCGGGGTCATCGGCGGGATCTTCCGGTTCCTCCCGCTTTGATTCTTCCGCGTCTTCTTCCTTCGTTCCGTCCCGCGAGGTTTCGTCCGCCGCCGGGTCAGGCGTTTCCCCGTCCGGCTCTCCGGACCGGCTTTCCCCCTCCCCGGTCCCCGCGACTCCGGTCAAAATCGCTTCGGTT
>JAITKT010000411.1 GCA_031278225.1 Deltaproteobacteria bacterium | reverse complement strand
CGATTTCCCCGTCCGTGAGTTTTCTGACCGAAGGGACTGATATTTCATCGTCGGGGTCGAAAACGGTGAATTTTATTCCGCCGCCCGAACCGTTTGGGACGAAAACGTCCCGTGAAGCTAACGACTCCGCGGCCATGAACATCACCGCGACGAACAGGACAAACGCGACGAACGGGTTTCCGAGAGATTTTTGGAACGATTTTTTCACGACACACCTCCGACAGAAGCGGCGAACATTTTATGATCGATTATTTGTTGTCATTCCGAATGTCTCGCAATCTTCCTTTTTCACCAAAACCCCGGGATAAAACGCCCGGGTCCGGATTTCCCGCTCTTCCCAAAACCTTGGGAATCGGCGTGACCGACCCCGTTTTCGCAACGACTCGGATGACCGCCGACGATAGGGGACGAACCGAACGGCCGAAAAGCGGAAAAAAAACCTCAAAGGAGAAAAATCGGGGAAGGCCGGAATTTCGCGAAGACAAAAAGACCATCGTGACCAATTCGCATTTTATATAATTCAACATATAAATACAACAAAAATCTTCTTAATTTTTATGTTTTTCGAAAATATTTTTTTTCGTTCTTTCTTTATTTATAAGTTTCATAAAAATTAACTGAAAATCTTACTTGACATTACAATATGTCTTTTGTCGATAAATGATCGCGACAATATAACCTAGGCTTTTCATATGTGCCACTCGAATTTCCGGTCTTCCCGGGTCTCTTCGGCGACCCATTTTTCCCGAACCGACAATATCTTGTATGATGACTTTTTCAAAGCCCCATATGTGCCAAGTCCTTGAACTGAAAAAATGTTTTTGACAAAATTTCCCCTCCCGCATTTAGGGGTCATCCCACATATGCCGCTTAGTCGCGATCCGGGCCCGGGATTTCCCTGAGCCTCCTTTTGTCGCGGGTTTCTTAATCTTTTCCAGGCCATTTTGTGGAGTAATCGGTTCCCGGGTCGGAGTTCGGGCCGGACGGACGGGTCGCGAGGGTTTCGCGGGATCGAAACCCGACGGCTCTCCCGCCTCTTTTTCGGAATAAAAAGGAGTCTCCGCGCCGGGGCTTCCCGCGTCCCACCCGCGGCCCACCCGCGGTCTTTCCCCGGTATTCCCGCGGTCCGCCCGCGGGCGAAGAGGCTCCCCGCCATTCACCGACGCCGCGGACCGCGACGAGCCCCCCCGCGTTCGGGTTTGATGAGAGCCGAACGGGGGGTGCTTTCCTCAGTCCCCGAAAAAGGCGTCCGTCCCGGGGAAACGGTCCCGACCTTGTCCGGCGAAGACATGTCCGCGGGTTTTCCCCGCGTCGGAACCCTTCCCCAAACCGCGCGAAGACGGAGGGAGGGAAAAACCCCCCTCGTCGGGGCGGGGCTTTGGCGGGGTCCCGGGGCCGATAAAAAGCGCCCGACGCTCTTTTGGGGCGCCGGGCGCGACACGGGGACCATGGGGACCGATTGGGAATCCGGGGGTCAGGGGCCCCGTCATCTCTTCATTTCTATGACCTCGGCCAGCATGGTGTCGGTGGTGGTGACCACTTTGGTGTTGGCCTGGAAGCCCCTCTGGGTGACGATCATGTTCACTATTTCGTCCGAGAGGTCCGTGTTGGATTGCTCGAGGAAGTTGGCCCTTATGGTGCCGGTTCCGCCCTCGCCCGGGTCGACGTAGGAGGCCGTCCCGGACCAGCGGGTCTCCATGTAAACGTTGTCGCCGAGTTTGGAGAGACCCCAGGGGTTCAAAAAGCGGGCGAGACCTATCTGGTAGAGCTGCTGTTGACGGCCGTTGGTGTAAACGCCGGTCAGGATCCCGTCGCTCCCGATGGACACCCTCTGCAGGGACCCCGGGGGATAACCGTCCTGGCTGGAGAAGATGTTGATGGACTTGCTGGCGTACTGGGTGGTGCCCTGTTCGTCCAGGATCCACTCGTCCTCGTCGGCGGTTCGGGCGAGGTTGTATCTGGCCCCCATGTCCAGGGCCACGTGCTGGACCACGGTGGGGAGATTCGTGGGGTACGGCGGGTGCGGGGAGTTGGTCGGATCCTCCACGAACTCCAGGTCGAAATCGAAGTAGCCTTCGTCGTTGGGAGTGAGGTCGGTCCAGCCTATGGCCTCGGAGTGGGCCACGACCGTCAGGGTGTCGCCCGAGGTGAAGCGCATGGGGGTCCCGCCCTCCGAGAAGTTCAGCGTGAGACCGGAACCGAAGGAGTAGGGGCCGGTGTGATTCTTGTCGTAAACTTGGATCTTTCCGGAGTTCCCGGCGTCGTCCGTCCAGGTGAAACCCGACACGTCGGGAACGGTTCCGAGGTTTCCGCTCCAGACGACGGTGTATTGTCTTTGGGTCGCGACGAGGGTGCCCGTGGAGGCCGACACCGCCGGCTGTCCCCTGTAATAGCCCCCGAAGGCGGCGTGGGTGATGGAGGACGCGGTCGCGGTGGAAGCGACGACCGTCGCGCTGGCGGAGGTGAGTTTCGCGGCCGCGGTCTTGGAGGCGTCTATGTTTTGGGCCTCGATGTCCTTTATCAAACCCCCGTGCCCGTCGGGACCGTCCGCGGTGAAGGTGATCTTGCCCTTCTGCACCAGACCCGCGAAGGTGGCGCCGTTGGCGTAGATCTGGGAGTCGGCGTCCTTTCTGACGTCCTCGACCGGGTCGCAGGTGATGATGTAGTCCCAGACGTTTTCCATGTAGGGGTTGGGCTGGTAGTAAACCATCAGGGTGTGGGCCGCCCCCAGGGAGTCGTAGATGGTCCAGGGGTTGGCGTGGGTGTAATTTTCCGGATCTATGGGGGAGCTGCTGTCCGTGCCGTCCCAGGCCCCCGCGAAGCCCATGCCCTCCAGCATCCAGGTCTGGGGGTTCTTGGCGAGGTAGGATTCCTTGGCGCTGTCGTAGATGGTCTGGTAAACCGAGTCGTAGGCGGCTTTGCCCGCGTTGGCGGCCTCGGCCTCGGCGGCGGCCCTGGCCACCGACTGGGCGGTCGAGACCTCGATGGCCGTGGGGTTGACGATTTCGGATTTCGCGAAGTAATTCGGAGGCCCGACGTTCTGATAATTCCATTCGGTCGCCGGGTTGGTCATCTTCTGTTCGTAGGCGGTGTTGTAGGCGTTCTGGAAGACCGTTTCCAACGCCGAGTTGGGATAACCCGTCGTGGGGCCCACCGCCTTGGCGGCCTCGGCCTTGGCGTAATTCGAGGCGCTGGTTTGCTGGGCCGTCCCGGGGGTGGCGATGGTCGCCTTGGCGAACCCGACGAGGTTCACCGATCGCGTCACCCCCTGCGGGAGGTCCGTGAACCAGCCGTCGTAAGCCGCGAGGTAGGCCGCGTCCCAGGAGGCGTTCATGGGATTCGATTCGCCGGTTTTGGGATTGTCGCTGGGGTAGGAATAACCGGCCGGGGCCCCCAGGAGGATCGCCGCCGCGAGTCCCGCGGAATTGGCCGTTTGGATTTGAGCCGCGGTGGCGGCGGCGGAAAAATCCGAGGCCGCGACGGCGGGCGT
>JAITKT010000331.1 GCA_031278225.1 Deltaproteobacteria bacterium | reverse complement strand
GACGGCCCCCTCTCCATTGGTCACGGTCAGACCATAAGTCAGCCCTACATGGTCGCCCTCATGACCGAATCCCTGGACCTGAAGCCCGCGGACAAGGTCTTGGAGATTGGTTTCGGTTGCGGTTACCAGACGGCGATTCTCTCCAAACTGGCGGAAAGGGTTTGCGCCGTCGAGCGCGTGGGGGCCCTCTTCGACAAGGGAAAGGCCAATCTCGTCAGACTCGGGATAAAAAACGTCACTTTGAAGTTTTCCGACGGCAGTCTGGGCTGGCCCGAGGAGGCCCCCTTCGACGCGATTCTCGTCGCGGCTTACGGGAAATCGGTTCCCGAGGCCCTGAGGGACGAACTGGCCCCCGGGGGCCGCCTCGTCATGCCCGTGGGGGAAGCCGACCTCCAGCAACTGGTCCTCTATTCCAAAGGCGTCCAGGGCAGGGTGTCGAGCAGGGTTTTGGTGAATTGCAGGTTCGTGCCGCTCATGTCCGGGTCGAAGTAGGCCGCGGGGGCCCGCTCGCGGGGGGTGTTTGGCGGGGCGGCCGGCATGGAAAAAGCCGAAGGAACGGAAGGAAAAGAAACGACGGGCGGGGAGGACGGAAAAGAAAAGGGCGGAAGGAAAAGACAGTACGGACGGAAAAGAAAAACGGACCGGAAAAGCGAAAAGACAAAAAAACGAACCCCAAAAAAGGGAAGACGACGATTCCCCGGGAAACGAAACGGATAAAAAAAGGTGTCGCGGATATGTCAAACGAGTTCGATGCCCAAAAGGCCTTGGAAGCGTTGAAAAGCGCCGATTTTTCTTACTCGAACCATGTCGCCGATTACGGGAAGATCCTGGCCTTTGACGTTCCGGAGTTGAATTCCGGCGTCAAGAGGCTTTTGGATCAGAAGATTCGGAACATCGGGGAACGGGACACTAAGGAGTCTTCCCTGATATTTCCGATAGTGGGCGCCGCGGGCTCGGGGAAGACGCACCTTTTGGGACATTTGCTGACGAAGGCGAGGGAGTCGGGGGCTTTCTTCGTTGCCGCGGACCTCTCTTCCGTGAGCGACCTTTTCCTGACCCTGAACTCGGTCATCGCGGACACCCTCTCGCCCGAATCGGCCGAGCCCGCGCTTTACCGGTTGGTCAGAAACATGGCGCTCGAGGCCGGACGGCCCGCCGTCGCCGATTTCTTCCCCGCGGCCGGGGAGCCCGGGGCGGGAGGGACGGAGGAAATCCGGGACTTCGACGAAAGGGAGATAAACAATTTGAGGGAGAGCATTCTGGACGGTTTGTTCAAAAAACACCGGAGCGCTTCCCAAACCTTCGAGCCCGTCATAACCGACGTTTTGAACCTGCTCGCCGGGGACAAGAATCTCTTCCGGGAAGCCAAATCGAGGCTCGTCGACCCCGACTTCGCGGCCTCGAAATACGGTAATCGGCGCGGCCCGAACACGGACGCCGTCCGGATTTTTTCGGGTCTCACCTGGCTCATGTCCCTGAACGGGGCCTTCACCATCCTCGCGATCGACCAGTTGGACGCCATCCTCGTCGATTACCTGAACAGTGACGAGAGGACCGACGTCTCCGAGGAAGCGTCCCCGGGAACCTATCCGTTTATCATAAACACCCTGAGTTCCGACATTCTCGCGATGTACTCCAACAGTCACAAAACTTTTTCCGTGATGCTCATGCTGGGCGAAACCTGGGACGCGATAAACGCCTTGGCCATAAGGTCGGCTTTGGGCCGTTTCGACAACCCGCGGTTCATGTTGCCCGTCGAAGACGCGGGCATCCTGAGAAAAATGGTCGAGAAAAGGCTCCGGGGACCGTATCGGGAGCATGATTTCAAGCCGCCGTTTCCGACTTGGCCCTTCTCGGACGATTTCTTCGGGAAAAGGGTCGGAAGCTTCCCCAGGGATTTTCTCAAGGCCTGCGGGGAGCACGTCGACGATTGCGTGAAACACGGTCTGGTCTTTGTGACCGGCGAAAAACCCGTAAAATCTTTGCCGCCGTTTCGGGGCGTCCCGGAAGATCCGCCCTTCGACGAGATGGACAAATGTTACAATCGCCACTTCAAAGCCGCGGATTACGGGGCCTTGAAGACTTACGGCGAGGCGTTCGCTTTCTGGGAATCGAATCTCGTCAATCACGCTTACACTTTCAGGCAGGAAGACTTGGCGAGACAGAAGAAATTGGACGTGATTTACCAATGCAACGACGAGGAAATCATCATCGTCAATTACCGGTACATCGAAAACATACACGAGCGCGACCTTTACGTTTCCGCGATTCTCGCCCGGTCGAAAGACGAATTCTCGTACAAATTGCGACGCGCCTTGACCGTGTCGGGAGTGAACAAAGTCATAAGAAACAGAAAACTCGCGGTCATCGTCCCGAACGGTTTGCCGGAGGAAGAGGGTTCTGACGAACTTGTTCCGCTCGCGGACAAGAAGTCCCTTTCCGGGCTTTTCGCCCCGCTTTTCGAAAAGGGCGGAGGGTGGGTGAACCCCGGCGTTCGCGTCCGGAAACACCTTTTCGCCTTGAGCGGGGTGAAGCAGGAGTTTCCCGAACACTACTGGGCGTGGGCAATCCGCGAAACTCCCGCGAAACGCCAAAACTTGTGCAACAAGGAACTGGACTGGCTCGTCGCGAAGTTTGAAACCGCGGACCATGGAAAAATTTACGAGTTTCGGCCGGGGGAAAAAGGGGGCAAACCCGGGGACGGAAAAACGAAGGAAACGGAAGACAAATCCGCGGGCGGGAAAACGAAGGGAACGGACGGGAAACCGGATGAGGGAAAGAGTGTCAAGGAGCCGCGGGGCCGCCCCGGAAAGTCGGTTCCGGACGGCATATACATCGGCGATTACGTCGACGAGGACGGTGCCGGCGCCGAGCCTTGCGTCATCGACCCGGGAAACATGATCCGTCACGTGGCCGTCATCGGCAGTTCCGGCTCGGGAAAGACGGTGCTTTTGAAAAGAATCACCGAGGAAGCCTCTCTCCAGGGCATGTCGGCGGTCGTGGTCGACACCTCAAAGGATTTGGTTTGTTTGGCCGAACCTTGGGACGCGATCCCCGAAAAGCTTTCGAAATCGGACCGCGAAAGGACGAAAAGATATTTTCAAAACACCGAAGTCATCGTGTGGACTCCCGACGAACCCGAGGGAAACGATTTCCTGCAGCCTTTGATTCCCGAATTGCATTGCTTTGTCGACTACGAAAGCGATCTCAATGAGATCATCGATCGGGTCATCGGGAATCTGGAGCAGAAATACAAGTGGGTGCCGACCGAAATGGAAAAGGCAAGAGCGACTGTTTTGGATGCCGCGTTGCGCCGGATGGCCAAAACCCAAACCGTCAACAACTTTGGAAAGCTTTACGAAACGTTGAAGGAATTGGACGATTCGGAATTCCTTGAAGACGCCAAGCATAAGTTCAACAAGGCGAAAAACTATTTGATTGAGTTTTTTTCCATGGAAGTTCGTACCGATGACAATCTCCTCAAAATGAAAGAAGACCAAAGAATCTTTTATTCCGACGTTTCCGATTTGCTGGAGTCCGCATCGGGAAAACCGAGAATTTCGGTCATAAGTTTGAATTTCATGGGCTCAACAAAACGTCAAAAGTGGATTAACGACCTCGCAATCAATGTTCTTTCTTACGCGATGAAGCGCAAGTCCGGCAATCCCATACTTTTGGTCATCGATGAGGCGAAAGAATTCATTCCCTCCGGTTTGGGCACCGGATCCAAAAAAAGCATCAAACTCATTTCGAACACCGCCAGGAAATACGGGTTGGGGTTGATTATCGCGGCGCAAACGCTGGCCGGCATGGACAACGAGATTCTTTCGAATTGCGAAACGAAAATCTGCGGAAAACAAGGTTCGGTCGCGGCGTTGAAAAACATGAAAGAATTATTCGAAATGCCCAAGGCGGATTTCGGCTCTCTCGGAGTCGGCGAGTTTTACGCCATGGGGATAGGAAAATCGAGTTCCGCCTCGAAACGCCTGATTAAAACCCATTTGTGCCATTCCCTTCATCCGAAACGCGTGCCCGACCAAAGTTTCATTCTGGAAAAGGCCAAGGCTTCAAGGGAGAGGTTGACGGAGGAGAAAAGGAACAAGCGCGGCTGAACTTCCGGGAACGCCGTTCTCCCGTTCTTCCTTTTTTCCGTTCTCCGTCCCGCCTTGCCAAACCGTCGCGGTCGGGTTACAATGACGATTGTCCGCTTTAATTCGTTTGTTTTTTCGAGGCTGAATCCCCATGCCGGGGTCATCTTTTCCCAAGCCCGTTTTTGAGAGCGTTTCCGGGAGTTCGCGGTGGAAAACCTAAGTCCGAAGCAAAAGGTGCTCTTGCTCGACGTTTTGTCGAGGGGAGGGGAATCGTGGTTGAAAGACCTCACCAAGTCCCAATATGACCTGAAAAGTCACAGGCAGCCTCTCATCGTCAAGGGGTACGTTTCCGAAACGAAGGAAAAATTCTCGGGGCAAGGTAATGTCAGAACCAGGGCGATGGTGAAAATTTCCCTGACGGACAAGGGGTGGGAACTTCTGGAATCGTTGGCGGAAATCCCGGACATCCCTCAGGTGAAAAGTTACGCTGAAGTCAAGGCCCGCATCCACTCGACGCTTTTCAAGGCTCTCAAAAAGCGTTCCTTAAGCCTGAAAGGGATATTTTCCGAGGTCGCGACGGAAGCCTCGGAAGCCATGACCGCGGAAACCCTCTTGAAGAAGATTGCGGAAATCGACAGGAAACTTTTCATGCCCGGCGGGGGACTGCGCCTGGCCGTCGTGAGGCAAAAACTGCCCGACTGGCCGGAGGACGTCGTGAACGCCCTTTTGGCGGACCTGCAGAGGCGGGAGAGGCTGGTGCTCTACAGGTTCGATTCCCCCCCGACGGAGGAAGACACAAGGGCCGCGCTCATGATGGCGGGCGAGCCCAGACACTATCTGTATCTGACGTGAAAAGGCCGTCATCCGACACAAAACGATAATCAACAAAAGCAAATCAAACCAAACGGCGACAAATCCGGACCCCGCGACGCCGGACGGCAAACACAATAAAACGGCGAATGATTCGAGAGACCAAAAATTGAAAGACGAATCCCTGACATATCAAGCAGTGACAAAGGTCGATTTCGGTTCCGTCATAGGTCCCCGGGAGATAATGCGCCCGATCGGGTACGACGTTCCCGAAATTCACGGCGAGGTCCGCAATCTCTTCGCGGAAAAGATAGCCCTCGTTTCCGACAAAAATTGCCGGGAAAATCCCCCGATACTTCCGATATTGGGTCAGGGCGGCTCGGGGAAAACGTTTCTTCTGTCGGATTTGTACGGCAAAACCAACATGAACAACGGTTTCTTCGCGGCGTTCGAGCTTCCGTCGGGTCCCGACGTTTACGAAAAGATAAATTTTGATTTGATAAACTGTCTTCTGAACCATGTCGACGAAGGCATACCTCAAATCACCCCCGTGGTGCTGAACATTCTAAAATTGATGCCACAGGCCAGGGGAATTTCGGGTCCCGAAAAGTTTCATAAAGATATTCAGGGAATGGAGATTGAAAATTTTAATAAAATCATAAAAAATTTTTTGAATTGGTTTTTCAACGAGTACCCCGGTGACGCCGCCAATTGCGTCGACATCGTCAAGTGTCTGTTTTATCTTGCCAAAGGGGATTGGAAAACAGGGTCTTTGGCGTTTTCGTGGCTCACCAACACCTCCGATGAGGATTACGTCAATTCCAAACTGGCTTTGTCCGCGAACAAAATCGAGCCGAAAGACATCTTTTACCGCATAAACCGGTTGATGTCGATGAGCGGAACCTTCAGCGTGTTCGCGGTCGATCAGCTGGACATCATCCTCAAGGTCGAGTACGACCGCGAGAAAAGCGCGATAAGAATCAAAAATCCCGGGCAAAACAAAGCCAACGTTCTGAAATTCCTGGAATTTCTGACGGACCTCAAAAACAACACCTCTCGCACTTTCTCGGTGATCGCTTCCATTCACGACATCTGGAATCTGATAGGGAAATATCACGACAACGTCAAAAACGGGATCTTCGACCGGGAGGTCGTGCTCAGGCCCGTGACCGACCCCGCGCTCGTGGAGAAGATAGTTTTTAAGAGACTCGGCGAAACTTACGCGAAGGAGGAATTCGTCCCCGATTACCCGACCTACCCCTTCCCGAAACCATTTTTCGAGAAGATGGCGGGATCTTACCCGAGGGAGATTCTCAAGGCCTGCGCGAAACACATCGAACGTTGCGTGATACGCTCCGAAATCTCGGAGTGGGGAGACGACGGGGACCAACGGCCGGCGCTCGTCAAAGCCCCCGAACTCCCGCCCACCGTCGATCCTTCGACCGACGAACGGTTCCTTCGCGCGACGGGCCTCGCCGACGTTCCCGCGATAAAAAACTTGAACGAGGAACACGGCTATTGGCAGAAGATTCTGGACGCGCTCGCGGCGTTCGTCACGGCGGAAGAGCGGGACCTTCCCGAAAACCGCGACCTCATACATTTGAGAGCTTTCGGCGGAATCAAGAAGCAACCCTACCCGAACG
>JAITKT010000260.1 GCA_031278225.1 Deltaproteobacteria bacterium | reverse complement strand
GTCAAAACCCCGGCGGATCCGCTCCCCCGGCCCGAAGCGAAAGACCGGGGGCTTGTTCCCGGGGACAAACCGGATTTCCGGGTCTTCTCCCTGAGCCCGGACCGGGAAATCGAAATCCGGGGAAACGAGTTCCGATGTTCCTGGGACGACTCCCGCGGAACCGGCTCCCTGGAGTTGACGGAAAAGCTCTCGGGTCATCCGAAAGAAAGGAGGGAGAACGCCGTCCGGGAGCTCTTGGGCAAGTTTTCCGAAAAAGAGGTCTTGGCGGCCCTGACCGCCGACGCCCTCGGAAGCCTCGAAGAGGATTACGAAAGCGTCATCCGGGAGCCTTACGAACTCCCGGACCTTTCGGACGAACTCTTCCGGTCGGCGTGTTTTCCTTACCTCACCGAAACCTTGGGCCTGAACCCCGAACTCGTCCTGAAGCTCCGCGAGGAAGGTCTCGTCCTTTCCGATCGCCGGGGAGGAATCCTCTTCGCGTGCGAAGAAAAGAGCGGGGTCTTCGTTTTGAACACCGCGGGAGCGCGAATTTTCCCCCGGCGCCCTCCCCCGGAACCGAAAAACCCCCGGACCCTTCACGAGTTTTTGCTCGCCCTGGGAGCGATGCCGTGGCTTTCGAACCTCGAATTCGTCCAACCCGGCTCCGACGCCCTTCCCTTTGTCCTCAAAGGAGATAGCGACACCCTGACGATCATGAAAAATCCGGTGAAGGCGCTCCTTTACAAGGAAGCCTTCCCGAACGACACCGTCCTGACCCTGGGGACCAAAACCGACCCCTCCGCGCTGGAAAAACACATGGCGGGAAAGAAGCTCGTAATCACCTACCCGTACCGGCCCGCCGTGAAAAATCGGGCGCTCGCCCGCTTCCTGAGGGTCCGTTTCAACCTGACCGACCGGGAAGTCTTTCGGCGTTTCCTCACCGACCACACCGCGAAAACCGTCCCGAAAAACGCCCCGGAAGCGACCCGCGGCACCGGGGAACGGCTCCCCCGAACGGCGACCCGGGAAAAGCCCGATCGAAAGAAAGCGGGACGGGACGGGGAGGCCCCCTTCGAGCTTCACAGGTACGGGGCGATCCCGACCGGGGAGTCTTGAGAGATTCCCGCGCGAGGGGTTTTCGGGGAATCGAAAACGTGCTTCCGGGTGTATTGAACGGATTGTTTCCCGGCCCGGAAGCGTTTTTCGGGTTCCGGGACCGTTTTCCCCCACCGGCTTTTCGTTTTTCCGGTTCCCCCCCCGAAACCCTTGAACTTTCCGTAGTTTTATCTCCCTCCCGTTCGAGGGGAGTCTCAATCCCCGGCCCCGGAAAACCCCCCCGGGTTCGAACCGCGGACGCCCCGGCGCGGGTCCGCCGCCCGACAAGGATCCCCATGCGACCGATAAGCATCCTCTGCTACATGTCTCTCAAAGACTACTCCAACGTCACCGCCTCGTTCAGACACAACCACAGGCTGACGGAAGTGACGAACGCCGACCCGTCCCGGTTTTCGAAAAACAGGGTTCTCGTCGGCTCGCCCGACGACGACATCGTCGGAATCTGCCGCGCCCGCGCGAAAAGCGCGCCAAAAGGGAAACGCGCGGTTCTGATGGGCCTCTTCATCCTGAATGTCTCTCCCGGCTTCTTCGGGAGCGGCGAATCGCGCGACCCGGACGACCCCGCGTTCGGGGAAAGGGTCGACGCTTTCGTCACCGCAGCCATGGGCTGGGCCCGGGAAAGGTTCGGTGACAATCTCTTGAGCGCCGTCCTCCACCTGGACGAGATGTCGCCCCACATCCACCTCATGGTCCAACCCTTGGACGGGGACGGGAAATTGGGCGCGCGCAACCTGTTCGAGAAATGCCCCGATGCCTACTCCCGCCTTCAGACGAGCTACGCCGAGGCTCTTTCGGGCCTGGGCGTCGCGAGAGCCCCCCGGAGTCTCATCCGCAGTCCTTCGCTCAAGCGGGTTTTCTATCCCATGGCGAAAGAATTCGCGAAACCCTGGGAGACGCCCGTCCCGGGACCGGAAGATTTCCGGCCGAAATCCGGGTTCTTCGCGGGGCCGGCGAAGCGGTGCGAAAGAATCGTTCGCGCCTTCGCGGACCGGGTTTTCGCGGACCTCGCGAAAGACTTCGTCGAAACCGCTAAAGAAAGCGAACGCCTCCGCCACCTGAAAGAAGAAGTTTCCCGCGAGGCCGACGAAGCTTTCAAAGAGATTTCGCTCCTGAAAGAGAAGGCGAAAGAAATCCGGGGCCATGACGTCCGCCGGATCCTGGATTGCCTTTGCGGAACCAAGACGATGGGTCGCGGAAAGGCGAAAATCGTCGGGGAAACCCCGAACGGCCTTAAAATCGAAGCTTTTTCCAAGAGATGGACGGATCTTTCCGAACCCGGAATCGGGGGCGAAGACCCGATTTCCCTTTTGTGTCACGTCAAGGGCTACGGGGAGGCGAACCGGAAACAGGCCGTCCGGGATCTCGCCGACATGAGATTCCCCGGAGTCCCCTCGCGCGAAAATACCATGAGCAGCCTCTTGCGTCACCGCGCGAAGGAAATCCTTCCCAAACTCGTCCTCGCGGCCAAAAGCGAAACTGCCGAATTCCCCGGTCCCGTCGCCTCGGAAAAGACCTGGCCCGAGCTCGAAAAGACCCTCTCCGACGCCTTGAAACTCACCCCGGGATTCGCGGACGGCCTGCGCTCGGCGGGCTTTCTCGACTCGGACCCCTTCGGGGACCTCATCCTCAGGTCCCCCGGGCTCGAAAAGAAACGGGAAGCCCTCGCCGGACCGGAAGAGACGGAGGCCCCCGCCCGCGCCGCGATTCCGGAGTCGGGCCAAGGCTCGGAATTCGATCCGGAGTTCAATCCCGAATTCGATCCGGAATTCGAGCCGAATCGCGACCAGGGGGCGGATCCGACGCTTCGGCCGAAGAAGCTCCCGTTCCGAAACCACTTCAGGGTCAGGATCCCGCGCGACGACCCCGCGTCCTTAAGCGGCGTCGAACTCATCTCCCTCAACCCCGTCCCCGCGCCCTTCTTCCTCTCGAACCCCGAACGGCCTCCGGACGAGGCGAGCCTCACCTTCCGGCCCATGGATGCCATCAAAGAGACCCGCGACGACCCGGACTCGTTTGTCCTGGTCATCCCTTGGGAAGAGGCGGATATTTGCCTCGCCGGCATGCGGGACTTTCTTGCGGAAACGAAGGTCACCCTTTTGAAGATGCCCCCCGGGGACGCGGATCTCATGCGGGCTTACCTGAAAGAACTCTTTCCGGAAAGGAAATTCAAGAGGAAAACGACCCGTCCGGTCTCGTTCTCCCCCAAAAGCGAAGACCTCCCGCACCCGCGGAAGCGCGAGAACGCCGTTTCGGCCCCGGCTCCCGAAAACACCGGTTCGTCCCGGAAGAACGGGAGGACTTCCGCTCCCAAGATGTCTTGAGATCGTCAATGGCCAATCCGACCCCGGTTCGTCCGAGGAGGAAGGGAAGACGCCCGCTCCTCTGATGTATTGAGATTGTCAAGAGCGAATCCTACCCCGGTTCGTCCCGGAAAGACGGGAGGTCATCCGCTCCCCGAACGCCCGGACCATGAATCGTCTGGGGGAAAGCGCCGCCCGGCGAAGACCGTCACTCCGGACGGGAGAACGCGGCGCTTCGGGGGGAGGGGCGGAGGCCCGCGCGGAAGCGGCGAGCGCCAAGCCGCGAAAGCGAAAGACAAACTTAACGTCATTTTGGCACGATTCGACAGTGCCAAAACGCGACAAGTCGGACGAAAGGGGCGGAAGAAGAGTCATCAGGCAGAAAAGTCATTCCGGACGCCGGAAAACGGCGGTTCGGGGGAGGCGGCGTCTCCGGGAACCTCGGAACGCCGAAACGCGAGGGCGGATGGTCTCGCGCGGCAAGAATCGGTCCCGACGAGAAAAAACGGAGTTTCGGGAGGAGGAGGCGTCTCGGGGAACCTCGGAACGCCGAAACGCGAGAGCGGATGGTCTCGCGCGGCAAGAACCGGTCCCGACGAGGGAAAAACGGCGTTTCGGGAAGAGGAGCCGTCGCGGGGAACCTCGGGGCGCCGAAACGCGAAAGATAAAGTTAACGTCATTTTGGCACGATTCGATAGTGCCAAAACGCGACAAGTCGGACGAAAGGGGCGGAAGAAGAGGGTCATCCGGGTGAAAAGTCACTCCGGACGCGGGAAAACGGCGGTTCGGGGGAGATTGTGCGGTGCGGGGAAGTCTCTCCCGGCCGGGGAAGTCGAATGAAGGTTAAGGGAGCGGGCCGCGGCGGGTCGGAGAAGTGCGAGCCGGCCGGAAAACCGCGCCGCGGAAGGGGCCGGCGGCGCTCGAACGCTTAGTCCCGGAGCGCGTTTGAAAGGTAAGCTCGCGCCCCGCGAAGCCGGCGGGCGTTTTCAGGGGTTTGTCGGAGGATTTCGGGCTCGCGCCGTCACCGGGGCGAAAACGGGTTCGTCCGGGGACAATCGAATGAAGCGCCATATTAAGTGGATACGCGAAGCGCCGCGCAAAGCGGATGCGGCGGATGCTTTTTCGCGCGAATGAACACGGAGTTTGGCATGAATTGACATGAATT
>JAITKT010000247.1 GCA_031278225.1 Deltaproteobacteria bacterium | reverse complement strand
AACCCGAGCGGAAAGAGTCCCGGGATCCCCCGGCCCGCGTTTTTCCCCGATTTCGTCCGCGAAAGCCGTCCAAGCCGAAACGGCCCGGGGGTATTTTCCTTCCGCCGAGAGTCTCGGGGCTTCGAGGCGATTTTTTCGGGCTCTTCGTCAAAAGGGACGGGAGTCCCCGACGGGGGCACGGAAATCCCCGCGCCCGGGCTTTCGGGAAAATCGGGGCCCGGGGCCGAAACGACCCGGAGCGGAAAAACGAAGGCGAGAACGGCCGCGAAAACGAGAAAAAACGGAGGCGTCCGATTTCGAAGCCCGGAAACCCCCCGGCTTTTCGCCCGAGGGTTCCGAATCGGGAACCGGTCTTTTCATTCGGTCGCGCGTCGTCATGAATTCCTTCCCCTCCGATTCTTCGGCGCCCCCGCGTCGCCCCGGGATTCCCGCCCGGACCTTTTCCCGTCAACCCTCGCGGACACTCTTCCGTTTTCCGGGACCGCCGTCCCGCGCGCCCGTTTTCGGGGAACCCTTCCCAGGACCCCGGGGTTTTACGGGTTTCCCGACGGGTCTTTCCCGGACGCTTGGTTTCGCGGCGGTCGTTTTCCGGACGCGCGCGACCGTCGTCTTTTTCGGGGACGCGGCCGGTTTTCCCGCCGCGCTTCGGGGGTAAGGGCAGAAACCCAAGGGGCAGGCGTCGCAGGAGGGTTTCCGGGAATGGCAGAAAGCCCTCCCGTGGGCGATGGCCTGATGGGAAAAACGGGTCCAGGCTTCCTCGGGAAGAAGGTTTTTGAGTTCGAGTTCGACTTTGACGGGGTCGGTGTTCGCGGTCAGGCCCAGGCGCCTCGAGACCCTTCCCAAATGGGTGTCGACGGTTATCCCGGGAAGGCCGTAAGCGTTTCCCATGACGCAGTTGGCCGTTTTTCTCCCCACCCCGGGAAGGGTCACGAGCTCGTCCAACTCCCGGGGAACCTTTCCCGCGTATCTTTCCATGAGGGCCCCGGAAGCGGCCTTGATGTTTTTGGCCTTCATGCGGAAAAAGCCGCAACTCCTCACGATGTCCTCGATGGCCTTCAAGGGGGCCTCGGACATTTCCCCCGGACCGGGAAAGGCCTCGAGCAGGACCGGGGCCACCCGGTTCACCCTGGCGTCGGTGCATTGGGCCGAAAGAATGGTCGCGACCAAAAGTCCGAAGGGATCGGTCCTCTCGAGACCGCACTTGGGATCCGGGTACAGCTCCGAAAAACTCCCCAGAACCTTTAAGGCCAAGGCTTTCGTTTCGGAATCCGGCTTCGGGGCGGAATTCGGGCTTTTCGCCCGGCTTTTCGCGGGGCTTTTCGCCGCTTTCCGGGTTCTTCTTTCCCCCGGGTTTTCGCCGGGACCCGCGGGTCCCGCTTTATTTTTGGTCCGGGCGGCCGCGGCGCTCTCTTCGGGACCTGACTTCTTGCCTGGCATGTGACTCTCGTCGCGTTCCCGCTTCATTCCCGACGTTCGCGGAAAAATAACGAAAAACCCTTGAGGCGGACGATCCGGCGAACCCGCGGAAGGGCGGGCCGGAAAGTCGGGGGTCCCGTCGAAACGCGGACCGTTTTCCCCCGGCCGTCGTCGGGCGGTCGTTTCGGAAGTGGCCGGTCGAACCGGTCGCGGCGGGACGCCGGGGGAGGTTTCGAAACGCTTCCGGGACGCGGGGGGTTTTCCCGGAGGGCCTGACCGGAAACCGAGCGGAAACCGACCGGCCGTCGGACGGCTTCCCGCGTCGCGGGCGCTCCCCGCGACCCCCCACCTCTTCCCTTAACGTCCCGCCCCGCGCCTCGCCTCACCCCAGGAGCTTGTTGACGGCCTCGGCCACCTTCGCGGGGGAGAAACCCAGTTCGTCGAAGATGACCTCCGCCGGGGCGGAAAAGCCGAAGTCCTCGTTGGAAATGACGACCCCGCGTTCCCCCACGTGTTTCTCCCAACCGAAGGAAACCCCGGCCTCGATGGCCAGACGTTTGGTCACGACCGCTGGGAGCACGGACTCCCTGTACTCCGGGGTCTGCTCCTCGAAGAGCTCGAAGGACGGTACCGACACCACCCTCACGTTCTCTTTTCTTTCGACCAGTTCCAGAGCCTTCAGGGCGAGGGAAACCTCGGACCCGGACGCGAGGACCAGGGCCTCGGGGGAACCGTCGGCTTCCTTCAAAACGTAGGCCCCCTTGGCGGGACCGTCGATGACGCCCGGATACTCCGAGGGGTCGAGGACGGGAAGATTCTGTCTCGAGAGGATCAGGGCGGAAGGGAGCTTTCTCTTCAGGGCCACCATCCACAGGGCCCCGGTCTCGTGGGCGTCGGCCGGTCTCATGACGCAGAGGTTGGGAATGACCCTCAGGGCGGCAATGTGCTCCACGGGCTGATGGGTCGGGCCGTCCTCCCCCACCCCCACGCTGTCGTGGGTGAAGACGTGAATTACCCGGAGTTTCATGAGGGCCGAGAGTCGTATGGCGGGTCTCAGGTAGTCGGAAAAGACCAAAAAGGTCCCCCCGAAGGGGATGACGCCCCCCGACAGGGCGAGCCCGTTCAAGACGGCTCCCATGGCGGCCTCCCTCACACCGAAGTGGATGTTCCTGCCCCCGGGGTTCAGGGGGAGGAAGGAGCCCCCGGCGGAGATGAGGGTCTTGTTGGAGGGACCGAGGTCGGCGCTCCCCCCCACGAGCTCGGGGAGCATGGTCGAGAGGGCGTTTATGACCTGCCCGCCGGCCGTCCTCGTCGCGACCGGTTTGTCACCGGGAAAGGTCAGGGCTTCTTTGAGGCGGATCTCGAGGTCGTCGGGGAGGAGCCCCGCGAGTCTTCGGTCGAGCTCGGCCCGGAGTTCGGGCCACTCCTTCCCGTAGGAGTCCAGAAGCTCTTCCCAGCGTTTTCTCCTCTCCGTGTGGGTCTTGGCCCTCTCGAGGAAGTTGTTCCGGACCCTTTCGTCCACGAAGAAGGGTTCCTTGTCCCCGTAACCGTAGTGCTGCCTCGCGGCCTTCAGGGCCTCGGGCCCCAGGGGTTCCCCGTGGGCCTCGGGTTTCCCGGCCTTGGGGCTTCCGGCCCCGAGGACGGTTCTCGCCATGATGAGACTGGGCTTGTCCTGCTCCGCGATGGCGTTCTCGAAGGCCAGGTTCAGGGACTGCAGGTCCTCCCCGTCCGCCACCACTATCACCTGCCACCCGTAGGACAGGAAGCGGGCCCGGACGTCCTCCGTGAAGCTCAGGTCCGTGGATCCCTCTATGGTCATGTGGTTGTCGTCGTAGACGCAGATGAGCTTGTTCAGCCCCAGGGTCCCCGCGAGGGAGGCGGCCTCCCCCGCCACCCCTTCCATGAGGTCCCCGTCGGAGACCAGGGCGTAGACGTTGTGGTCGAAGATGTCGTGCCCGGGTCTGTTGAAGAGGTGGGCCATGATCCTCTCGGCCATGGCGAGTCCCACGCACATCGCGAAACCCTGTCCCAGGGGACCGGTCGTGGCCTCCACCCCCGGCGTCACCCCGAACTCCGGATGACCCGGGGTCCGGCTGCGGGCCTGCCTGAAGTTCTTGAGGTCGTCCATGGAGACGTCGTAACCCGACAGGTGCAGCAGGGCGTAGAGAAGAGCCGATCCGTGACCCGGCGACATCACGAACCTGTCCCTGTCCGGCCAGTCGGGGGCTTCCGGGTCATGCTTCAAAAAGCGGGTGAACAGCGCGTACACCAAGGGGGCCGCCCCCAGGGGAAGACCCGGGTGTCCGCTCTTGGCCTTTTCCACCATGTCGACGGCGAGTAACCTCAGGGTGTTCACCGACGCTTCGTCCTTGCGATTGTATGTGCTCGGGGACATGCTTCTCTCCCGGAAAATGATTTTTTGGTCCCGGAATCCGCCCGGGTTCGGGTCGTCGCGAAACGGCGGGCGAAAACCGGGGGGAAAAAGGGGGCGGGCG
>JAITKT010000249.1 GCA_031278225.1 Deltaproteobacteria bacterium | reverse complement strand
TTGGCGGGGGAACTCGTCCGGGACGGTTTGCCCGAGGGGAGGGTGAGGCGGTTTTTCTCCTCGCCCGGCCTCGAGTACAATCCCCTTCCCATGGAAACCAAGCTTCGGGAGCTCTTCGGGATCTACTTCGACTCCGACCTCACGAGGGAAGTCCAGGAGAAGCTCTTCCGCCTGGGGCGGGAGATCCTCATAGACGGGAAAAACGGTCCCGGGACCGGGAGGGCCATCCTCGCCTTCGAAAAGGAGAGGAATCTCCCCGCGAACGGCAAGGTGACGAGAAATCTTTTGGCCGCTTTGGACAAGGCCCTCAAAACCGAAACATCCAGGCCCTTGTCCGAGTACAAGCCCCCGGTCCCCGCGAAACCCTCCCGCACCGCCACTCACGGACGGTTCACGAACGAAAGCGCCATAAAAACCATAAGCGGGCTCTACCTCGCGGACAAGAAGATCTTCGACCGGATGGAGGCGATTCACGGGGTCCCGGGACCGGTCGTGGCCTCGGTCATGTGGATAGAGACCGGTTACGGGAACTATTTCGGAAAGAACAAGGCCGCGGTCATGCTCGCCTCCATGGCCGCCTCCGCGGACTATTCCCTCGTCGCCCCGAGACTCCGGGACCTCGAGGAAAACGAGGGGGCCGGGGCCTACCTTTCCGAGACCGCTTTGAAGAGGGGGGCCTGGGCCAGGGACGAGCTCGAGGCGCTTCTGGTTTACGCCTGGGAAAACGGTCTGGACCCCATGGACTTTCCCGGCTCCGTTTACGGGGCCGTGGGCTACGGCCAGTTCATGCCCTCCAACATAAAAAAGCACGCGGTCGACGGCGACGGGGACCGGAAGATAGACCTCTTCGACAAGACGGACGCCGTCCACAGCATCGGAAACTACCTCCGGAACCACGGCTGGCGGGGGGACATGTCGGACGAGGAAAAGAGGAGGGAGGTCATAAGGCGATACAACAACAGCGGGGTCTACGTAAACACGGTTCTCTACGTGGCGGATCGCGTGGCCGCGGGGACCGGGGAGCGCTAGCGTTCCCGCCCCCGGCGGACCGCGGGCGGGGTCCCGACCGCCGCGGCTCGGGCGACCGGGCCAAAAATGGGGAGAGGGGGAGACCCCGGGGGGAACCCCGGGGAGGACTCCCGGGGGCGAAAAAACCGGGGAACGGGAGAATTCGTCTCCCCGATTCCGGGGGGCGAAAGGTCGGATGCCCGCGTAACTTAATATATTATGGGCATAGTTATGTATATTTTCCAAAGCCCCGGAAAAAGGGGTCATGAATGAAAAAACCCGCAATGTCAACGGGTTACGGGAAAAAGGCCCCCGGGGCGGAAATTTTTTTTCTTGACGGGCAAAAAAACTGTTGCGTTTTGGGAAAAAAGGGGTATACTGTCTCCCATGGTGAACGGAATTCCGAAGTCACGCGACCGGGAATTCCAAAGCTTGGGAATCTCGTGAAAATCGAGAGCGGGCCCGCCTCTGTAACCGGGGACCGAAATGAGGGTCGTAAAAGCGACTTAAGCCACTGGCCTGAAAGCCGGGAAGGCGCTCACGAGGGATGATCCGGGAGTCAGAAACCAAGGTTTGCCAATTAACATTCTTCCCCGAGGTCCGGGAAGCAGGTTCAGGATAAGTATGGGCATCCCGAATCCACTTCACAGGTAGATTCGGGCTTTTTTTTGGCCCCTCTCGTCCCGTCCCGCCTCCGGTCTTCGGCAACGATCCCTTTGGGAGGGCTTGAAACATCGGGCAATGGGTCAGGCCGGAAGAACTCTTAAAATTTTAAGGAGGTGCCCCTTATTACACTAACCATCGGCATTGGCTGTCCGGCAAAGGGAAGCGTCGTAGAAGCGAACACGGACCCGCCGCTGTAGCCGGGGACGAACACGGTACAAAAAAGCCAGCCTCGAAGGAAGCGACAACAGGTCAGAGCCGTTGCCCCGAGAGGTTCAAATCTCAAAAGGACCGCTTTTTTGCTGTCACTAAAGGGTGAAAATCCCTTCGGGAAGACACCGTAAGTAGAATGATCCGGGAGTCAGAAAACCTGGTCGGACTATTCTTTGCGCAACAAGGCACGTGGTATTGCCTTACCGTGAAGCCCTGGGTAATAGGGTTATCCCTTGGGCATATGAACGGATGCCAATTTATTCGCCACACCGGTAATCGAGGCGCCCCCGCCCGTTCAATCGGCTCTACCTCCCCGGTTTGACGGGATTCGGAGACGCGACGGAGCCCGGTGGTCGACGAATGATGCCATCCAGTTTAAGGAGTCGCGATCGACGGAGGGAAAACGGCTCTCTTCCCGAAATCGATCGTCACTTAGCAACATTCCGGGGACCGCGAGGTTCTCGGGAAAGAAAAAGGTTCCCCGATTTTGGAGTGAGCGGGGGGCCTTTTTCTTTTTTGATCTCTCCTTTAGTTTGAAAGCCGCGCCGGCAGCCGAACCGACGCGGCTTTTTTCGTCTTCGGGGACCGCCTCCGTCTCCGGTTTCGCGTCGGGGCCGCGTCGGGGCGCCCTTCGGGCCGGCGGGGGAGAGCCGGGGGATCCCGACGGAGCCGCGCGGAATCAAACGTGGTTCCCGGGAACCCGGGGGAAGACGGGGTGGTTTTGTTTCTCCGAAAGACGAAGGGCCGCCCGGCCGGTTTATTTGTTTTCGCCAAGGGGAGATTTTTGGCGTCGGGCGAATGATTTGTCCCTTCGGGGCGATTGCCCGGGGTTTCCCGAAAACGGGGAACCTCAAGCCCCGGGCGGGCGGAGAGTCGTTTTCGGGGGCGCGGAGTCCGAAAATTCGCCGCGGGGGTTTTTGTGATAAAGAATAAACTTCCGTTAAAAAATTCATCGACGGCAAAAATTTTTCTTGACATTGTAAAAATTTGAGGTTAGGATTTCCGATTATCCGGGCGGACGCCGCTCCCGCCGAAAAACGAGGGGAGCTTTTTCCCCGTTTCTCCCCCGAGCCCCCCCGATCGCTTGAAATTTCCCGATGGTTTCGGGCCCGACCGCGTTCGCGCGGGAATAGCCGATCAGTCGCCACTGAAGGCCGAAGACGTCTTTTCCGAAGGACGCTTTCGGCTTTTTTGTTTTTCGGGGGGCGGCTTGGACCGCGGGGACGCCCTTTTCCCGGATGATTCGTTTCGCCGCGGCGGCGACATCGCCGCGAAATCCCACAACCGAGCGGAGGACCTCATGGCGGGAAGAAAAACGACGGTCAAGATCGTCAAAGCCCCGAAGAAAATAAAGCAAATGGCCATCTACGGAAAGGGCGGCATAGGGAAGTCCACCACGACCTCCAACCTGTCCGCGGCCCTCTCGGACCTGGGGTACAAAGTGATGCAGTTCGGCTGCGACCCCAAGGCCGACTCCACCAACACCCTCAGGAACGGGGCGGACATCCCGACCATCCTGGACCTTCTGAGGGAGAAGGGCAGGGTGGACGCGAGGGACGCCATAAGAGAGGGTTACAACGGCATCTACTGCGTCGAGGCGGGCGGTCCCTCCCCCGGGGTGGGATGCGCGGGGAGAGGCATCATAACCGCGGTCCAGCTCTTGAAGCAGCAGAACGTCTTCGAGGACCTGGACCTGGACTACGTCATCTACGACGTGCTCGGGGACGTGGTCTGCGGGGGCTTCGCGGTGCCCATCAGGGAGGGGATAGCCCAACACGTTTTCACGGTGTCCTCGTCCGATTTCATGGCCATCTACGCCGCGAACAACCTTTTCAAGGGCATCCGGAAGTATTCCGACGCCGGGGGAGCCCTTCTGGGGGGCCTCATCGCCAACGGCGTGTCCTCGGGTTACCAGAGGTCCGTGGTGGACGACTTCGTCCTCCAGACCGGAACCGGGGTCATCCAGTACGTGCCCCGCTCCGTGACCGTAACCATGAGCGAGCTCTCCGGGAGAACGACGATCGAGGCGGCTCCCGAAAGCGACCAGGCGGAAGTATACAGGGAGCTGGCGAGGAGAATCGAAAAACACGGGGAATCCAAGACTCCCAATCCCATGGAACCCCCGGAGCTCCGGAAATGGGCCGCCAAATGGTCGGAGAGGATCCTCGCCGCGGAAAGGGGCGAGATCGAGAGCGCCGGAGCCGGGATTTAGGCGGATCTTCCGGGAATGGTCCCGTCACGCGGAAACCCGCGGGTTTCGGCTTGAAACCGGGACAAACCCCGACCGTCACCCCCGCTTCGGGGTGAAATGCCCCCCCCGGACGGGAAGAATTCATCTTCCGGTCGCTCCCCGCCGCGACATCCGCCGCCGCTTCCGTTCCCGGGGCGCGAGCGCCTCGAAGGAAGAACCGGGAAAGGCCTTTGAAATCCTCACTCCCGCGGAAGCGGCGGGGGTCATGGAAAAGGCGCCCGCACCGTGTCCGGAGACAAGCGTCGCGGGCGCGGCGGGTCCCGGACATGGGGGAAATCGCTGAAACGGTCAAAGACCGGGGGGCGGAGCTCTTGAACGCGATTCCCCCGGTCCCTTCGGGGGAAATGTCCGGGCTCCCCGCCCCCACTGCGGAGGAATACCGGAAAGCCGTGAGGGCTCGCGAAAAACACCTTCCCGCGAAGATTGATTGCCGTCGCCGTCGGGCCGACGCCCGCGGAATCCCGGGCGCGTCGGAATTCCGGACCGGGCTCCGCGGCGCGGGGACTTTCACCAAAACCTTTTCCCGCGGTTGAAATCCGAAGGAACCCCGAAACCCCCGGAAAACCCCCGCCCCGTGAAGATTGATTGCCGTCGCCGTCGGGCCGACCTCCGCGGCGCGGGGACTTTTCCCGAGACCTTTTCCCGCGGTTGAAATCCGAAGGAACCCCGAAACCCCCGGAAAACCCCCGCCCGGAAGCCGAAAGGCGAAAAAACGCAGGGAAGCGTCCCGGGAAAAACCACCCAATCGTCGAAAAACGGGAAAATTCATCCGGACAATTGATCCGCGTTAAGTAATTTTCCCCGGATCGGAAATCAAATTTTCGCCTTCATGTCCCCCGCGCCCTCCCGTAACGGCCGCCTGGCCTTGTCGGGCCGGGGTTTCGGGGTATGTTCGGGGACGGTGTCACGGCAGCGTTAAAAAATTGTTTGAATTTCATTTGTTTTTCCGTATAATCCAAGGTCAAGCGGCATCATGCGGGAACCGGAAGCGGTACCCGAGTCCCGACGGCGCCCCGCGGTCGTTCGCCGGGGACGGAAAACGACGACGGAGGTAATGTTTCGTCGTTTTCGAGTGGCCGCCCGACCGACGCGCCCCTTTTCGCCGACGCGATTCTCCGGGCCGAAGCTCTTTCGGCCCCGCGGAAACGGGGACACCTTGGGAGAATCGCGGGAAAGTGACCCGAGCGTGAGAGCCCGCTTAAAATTTTTAAAACCTTTCGCGAAGAAATCGGTCAAAGCCTCAATGTTGAAATCAACTTTGTGTTGAAGCTTTGACGGGCGCCGCGCCCCGGACTCCCCAAAGCGGGGAGTGACGGGAGAGTCGCGCCGATTTTTCCCCCGGATCCCCTTCCGGCTCCGCGGGGAAAAAGCGAAAAACAAAAGGACGAAACCCGATTGCGCTTCAAAAAAGCGCCATGGGGAAGTGTTTTCCGAAATCCCCCCGGGGGTTTTCGGGAAAGACGGGGGATTATCGTCGAAAAAGCGAAAAAGGGTTCGAAGGGTTCAAAGGGTTCATGGGTGAACATAATCGATTTCGCTTTCGACGGGCCCGAAATCCCCAAGCCCCGACGCGGGTTTGGTCCCGATCCGCCCTTAAAACGGGTTTTTTCAATCTGACCGGCGAACTGTTTTCCGAAAGGGGAGCCGTTTGTTTCGGGAACGAAATCGCCACATTTCGAAACAAGGAGAAATTCATGAAAAAAGCGAAATTCGGCGTCGCCGTTCTTTTGGCGTTCGCGATTGTTTTGGGATTCGCCTTCGAGACGAAGGCGGATTCGCCGTTGACGTTTTCCGGTTTGTTGAGGCTCAGGGGTTTCGTTTTGGAAGGCTTTCCGCCCTTCAGTCCCTTGGCCGGAGCCGAAGACGTCGGGGACGGTTATTTCGTCACCAGATTCAGGCTGAACGTCGTTTTCAAGCCGACGGATTTTCTCGAGGTGCGGTGGAGACTCCACGCTCCGGGCGCGGCGCGCTGGGGAGCCGGCAATTGGTCCGCCGCGACCATGTACGCTTACGGCGTCGTCAAGACGACCGCCGGAACCGTGAGCGCCGGGAGGGTCAGTTCCGACATCGATTCGGCGGGATTTCAGACCCTGGGATACAATCCGGGTTGGGGTTTCAACGCCCAGGCTTACGTCTTCGACGTCGACTCCGAGAGGGACGGCGTCATGTACAGGAACACCTGGGACAACGGCTTCGGACTCAAGGCGTTTTACGTCAAACGCGCCTCCGAATTGCCCCCGACCAAGGACGGCGATTACGACCGCTTCTCCATCGAACCTTATTACAAATGGGACGGCGGGGGAGTTTCCTTCGCGGTTCAATACGACAGGGACCAAACCGGGGGAGTTGAGCAAAATTACCTGATATCCGTGAATCCGAGCCTGGTCCTTTCCTGGGCGACCGGCGAAAACTCGTCCTTGAGCGTCAACGCGGAAGCCAAGTACTCCTTCGGCAAATACCGGGCGACCCCCGGCGCCGTCGAGCAAGATCAGGTGGGAGCGGGCTTATACGCCGACCTGACCTACGGGTACGGAACCGGAAACGTCTCCGTCGCCGGTTGGTGGTTCGAGGGCGGATCTCACGACGAAAGGAGTCCCGCCGGCGCCGGGGCCAAGTTGCATGGCAGGGTCAACGGCGGCGAAGGTTTCTATCCCCTCATGATTTATTATTACGGGAACTCCTTCGTGCAAGGCTCGTCGGATCTCGCGTTCGGAGGTTTCGAACAGCCCAACCATTGGGGAATCGCGCTTTT
>JAITKT010000233.1 GCA_031278225.1 Deltaproteobacteria bacterium | reverse complement strand
GATCGGAAGCTGCACGGGGACCGGGTTCGCGAGAAGCTTGTCCCTGATGTCACCGACGCACTTGGCGAAGTCCGCCCCGGACCTGTCCATTTTGTTGACGAAGGCAATCCTCGGGACCCGGTAACGATCCGACTGGCGCCAGACCGTCTCGGACTGGGGCTGCACCCCGCCGACCGCGCAAAACACCGCGACCACCCCGTCCAGGACCCTCAGGCTTCTCTCCACCTCTATGGTGAAGTCCACGTGTCCCGGGGTGTCGATGATGTTTATCCGGACGTCTCTCCAGAAACAGGTGGTGGCGGCGGAGGTTATGGTTATGCCCCTCTCCTGCTCCTGGTCCATCCAGTCCATCACGGCCTTCCCGTCGTGGACCTCCCCAATCTTCTGGGAAACGCCCGTGTAGAAAAGGATCCTCTCCGTGGTGGTGGTCTTCCCCGCGTCGATGTGGGCGATGATGCCGATGTTGCGGGTGTTGGCCGTTATGGGTGCGTTTTGTGACAATTTCCGACCTGAAACTCGTTCCCGCGGGTTCGCGCCGTCGGGGACCGACGGAAAAACCAAACGTCCGCGAAATCAAACGTGAAGACCCGGGCGGGCGAAAAAAAACGCCCGAATCGTCCGGGGCAAAAAAAAGAAGCGAAAACCAAAGGAACGGGACGGGGAATGAGGGCGCGGGGCGAAAAGCCGTTTGACCCGTTCGACCCTCATCGACCCTTTCGGGCCGCCGTCACCAGCGGTAGTGGGAAAAGGCCTTGTTGGCCTCGGCCATGCGGTGGGTTTCCTCGCGCTTCTTGACCGAGCTTCCCCTGGCCTGGCTGGCGTCCATGAGCTCCGCGGCCAGCTTGGCGGTCATGCCCTTCTCGCCGCGCTTCTTGGCGTGGGTGATGAGCCAGCGGATGGCCAGGGCCACGCGCCTGTCGGCCCGGATCTCCATGGGCACCTGGTAGGTGGAGCCGCCGACCCTCTTGCTCTTGACTTCCAGCTGGGGCTTCACCTGGTCCATGGCCTTCTCGAAGATCTTCAGGGGGTCTTCCCTGGTGCGATCGTTTATGATCCTGAAAGCCCCGTACATTATTTTCTCCGCGGCGCTCTTGTTTCCCCGCCGGAGAAGGTTATTGACGAAGCGGGCCACCAACTTGCTCCCGTACTTGGGATCCGGGAGGGTTTCCCTTTTGCTGATTTCTCTGCGTCTGGGCATGCTTTCTTTTTCTTTCCTCTCCTCTCGGGGACAATCTCCGGGATTCCCCCGCGGGGACGGTTGAAAAGCCTTGAACGGACGACGAAACGAAAACGGCGGAGCCGCCTATTTGGCGCCGAGTTTGGCCCCGTACTTGGAGCGGCCCCTGCGCCTCTTGGTGACGCCCACGGAGTCCAAAACCCCGCGGATGATGTGGTAGCGGACGCCGGGAAGGTCTTTCACGCGGCCCCCGCGGATGAGAACCACGCTGTGCTCCTGAAGGTTGTGGCCTTCGCCGGGGATGTAGGAAGTGACCTCGAGGCCGTTGGAGAGGCGGACGCGGGCGACCTTTCTCAAAGCCGAGTTGGGCTTCTTGGGGGTGGCCGTGTAGACCTTGATGCAGACCCCGCGCTTCTGCGGGCACTGCTTCAGGGCCGGGACCGTGTTCTTCGCGAGTTGGGGTTTGCGCCCCTTCCTTATGAGCTGGTTGATGGTCGGCATCTTGTCCTCTTGTCTTCCTCTCTCTTCTTCTTTCTTTCGCTTCCCGTCTTCTTCTTCTCTTCTCTTCTCTTCTCTTCCGGTCTTCTTCCGGTCTTCTTCCGCCCTTCTTCCCTTCGGGACCCGCCCGTCGGGGCAAGAGACAAAAAATCCCTTCTCGAGGCCTTAAGACCCTTTCCGAGGCCGGCGGCGGAGCCGACGGCGGGCGCGGGGTTCACCAGGGAAGGTACCGGAAACGTCCGGCGGGATTTGTCTGCCGAAACCAAGTGTACTCGGATGCTTGGTCCCGGTCATGTCGGAAAGGGCAATATACCGGAGAAGTTCTCCCTTTGCAAGGGGGAAATCGAAAAAAAGAAAAAAAATGGCCCCTCACTCGGGAAAAGCGAGGACCACCCATGCCTTTCGGGCCGAAAAGGGGTTTTCCCGAACTTGGCGGCACCCGTGAAACCGCCGGGGAAATTTCCGGCGGCGGGGTCCTTTTCGTCGGGTGTGGGCAAAATAACAAAGAGCCCGAAACTTGTCAAGTCTTTTCCCCGGGCGACGGCCGAAAGCGCCCCGTTTTTTCCCCGGAAAGCCCCGCGGCCCCGGCTTCCCCCCGGCTCAGGCCTTTTCCCCCCGCCCGGAACCGTCCTCTCCCGGTTCCGCCGGCTCCCCCGGGAGGGCTTTCCCTTTGGTTCCCGCCTTTCCCCGGGTCCCGCGGGTCCCGCCGCCCGAAAACCTCGACGCGAGACCGAGCCCGAAAACGCCTCCCCTCATTTCGATCCTTCTCCCCCCGGGAAGGTCCTCCCCCCCGCCACCCCGTCTCCCCAAAAAGGCCAAAGCCTTTTCCGCGCCTTCGAAAGACTGGGGTTCCCCGCCGCCCGGGCGGGGGTCCTCCGTTTTTCTCATGAGTCTTCCGACCAAACGCCTCTTTTCCGCGAGGCCGAGCCCGTCGAAACGGGCGCGGTCGGTCTCGAAGACCTCGCCCCTGTCGGTCGCCCTTTTTTTCACGATGGTCCTCTCGAGGTCGTCGAGTATCCTTTCCCAGTGCTCTTCCTCGGCCCTCGCGATCTCCCCGAGTCTCCGGAAGGCGTTCAGAAACCCGGGGTTGGCTTCCGAAAGGACCGGGACGATCTTGTGCCTCACGAGGTTTCTCGCGTGTTTGGGGTCCGCGTTGGTGGGGTCCTCCAGCCACCGGAGCCCCCGGGCGCGAAGATAATCCCTCAACTCCCCCGCCCCGAAGACGAGAAGCGGACGAAGCGTTCTTCCCCTTTTCGCGGCTATCCCCGCGAGACAGCCCGGGCCCGCGCCCCGGACGAGCTTCAAGATCACGGTTTCCGCCTGGTCGTTCCCCTGGTGGCCCGTCATGACGTAATCGAAACCCGCCCCCTCCCGGACCTCCTCGAGAAAACGGTAGCGGGCGGCCCTCCCGGCCTCCTCGAAACCCTTCTTCCTCTCGGCCGCGAGTTCCGGGACCGCGACCTTCCGAACCGCGGTCCGGACCCCCATGGTTCTCGCCAATTCCTCCGCTTCCCGGGTCGCGGCCTCCGAATCCGGGCGGGCGGAATGGTCGAGCGTCGCCGCGATGACGTTTTCCCCGGGAACGAAGAGAAGGGTGAGACAGAGAAGGGCCAGGGAATCCGCCCCCCCGGAGAAGGCGACGACGTATTTCCGCGTTTCGAAGGATTCGACCAGTCTCCGCATGGACTCCCGGAACCCCCGGGGGAGCTCCGTCAAAATCGACCCGGGATCCGGGGATTCCCGCCCGCCCGGGGACCGTTCCGGGGGATCCCCCGGATCGGCGGAAAGGGCGGGAGGGGCGGGAGAGGACGGGTGAAGGGGATTGTCGGGGTCGTCGGGAAACATTCTTTTCGCGCCTCTCTTTTCCCGCCCGGGCCCGGGGCCGGAATCCGGAAGGACCGCCGCCCCCCCCGAGGTCGGGAAGCCCCGGGGGAAAACCCCCCGGGGGGGGAAATACCCCCGAAAAAGGGGATTTCGGGGCGGCCCCGGGCGGTTTCGCGTCTTGAAGCCCCGGAAAACGAATATTATAATGGAACCGTTTTCCGACCCGTCAAATCCCGTCCCCTCCCGGGCCCCCCGCGCCCGGGGGGCGGGGGGGGCCCGGGAGGGTGTTTTGGTGACCCCGGACGGACGGAAACCGCGAACGAAAGGGGGGTCGGCCATGTCCAACCACTTCGATTGTCTTTTGAAAATCAAGGACTCTCTTCCCAAGGACAAACGCGACCGGGACGGGTTCGGGAAGAAGGGCGGGGAGACGCCCCGGAAGACGCCCCCGAAGACGGAGGAAAAACCCGAACCCCCGAAACCCGCCGCGCCGAACGAC
>JAITKT010000098.1 GCA_031278225.1 Deltaproteobacteria bacterium | reverse complement strand
CGTTCGCGTTTTCGGGGGTCTTCCGCGTCTTTGTACGGGCGGACGGGAAGCTCTCCCGTCGGGGAAGGGCCAGGCTTAGAACTCCTTGGCTTCCCGCGGGGATTCGGGGAGCCGCGCCGCGGACGCGAAGCCGGGCCGGAAACGCCGGGGGCACCGGCGAAAAGCCCAAAAAAAAGAGAGGGGGGCGGCCCGGAATCGGCGCGCCCCCTTTGATTTTTTCGTCGTTCTCGTTTTCGCGGGTCTTCCGCGTTTTTGGCCGGTCGTTCGGGATGTTTCGGTGTTCGGCGTTTTCTTTTTTTTCTTTTTTTTCGGAATCCCCGGGGGATTCCGGGGGAGGCCTCAGAAGCTTTCCAGTCTGTAGTTGGAAGGCTCGGAGGTGATGGTGACGTCGTGGACGTGGCCTTCGCGCCAGCCGGCTCTCGTGATGCGGATGAAGCGGGCCTTTTCGCGGAGTTCCCCGAGGTTGCGGGCGCCTATGTAGCCCATGCCGGCCCGGAGACCGCCCATGAGCTGATAGAGGGTGTCGGAAAGGGGGCCCCTGTCGGGAACCCTTCCCACGATGCCCTCGGGGATGAGTTTTTTGGCCCCGGCCTTGGAGGACTGGCCGTAACGATCCGCGGAACCGTCCCTCATGGCCTCCAGGGAGCCCATGCCCCTGTAGACCTTGTAGGCGCGGCCCTGATAGAGGGTTTTTTCGCCGGGGGACTCGTCCGTGCCGGCCAGGACCGCCCCGAGCATGACCGTGGAGGCGCCTCCGGCCAGGGCCTTCACTATGTCCCCGGAATACTGGATCCCGCCGTCGGCCACCACGGGGATGCCGAGCTCGCGGCCGACCTCGGCGCAATTCAGGATCGCCGACATCTGGGGGACCCCGACCCCGGCTATGACGCGGGTGGTGCAGATGGAACCGGGACCCACCCCGACCTTGACGGCGTCGGCGCCGGCGTCGAAGACGGCCCTCACCCCGTCGGGGGTGGCGACGTTTCCGGCCATGAGCTCCACGTCGGGGAAGTGTTTTTTCAGGGCCTTTATGGTGTTCAGGACGTTTTTGGAGTGCCCGTGGGCGGAGTCGATGGCGAGGAGGTCCACCTCCTCCGCGACCAGAAGCCCGGCCCTCGCCAAAGCCTCTTCCCCCACCCCCACGGCGGCCCCCACCCGGAGCCTTCCGAGGGTGTCCTTGGAGGCCCGGGGGTATTGCTCGGTCTTTTCGATGTCTTTAATCGTGTAGAGACCCTTGAGACGGAAATCGTCGTCGACGACGAGCAGTTTTTCCTTCCGGAACTCGTGGAGCTTGGCCTTGGCGTCCTCGAGGGTGATGTTTTTGGCGGTCACGGTCACGAGGTTTTCCTTGGTCATGACGTCGTTGACCCTGAGGCCGTGGTCCTTTTCCGTCATGAAGCGGAGGTCCCTGTTGGTGACTATCCCCACGAGGGTGGTGTCGTCGGGTCCCTTGATGACCGGAACCCCGGATATCCTGAACCTCACCATGAGGTCCAGGACGTCCTTGACGGTGTTTTGGGGATAGACCACCTCCGGGTGGGTGATCATCCCGTTTTCGCTTTTCTTCACCATCTCCACCTCCGCGGCCTGGGCCTCCGGGGGGAGATTCCTGTGGATTATCCCCATTCCCCCGTGGCGGGCCATGGCTATGGCCGTGGACGACAGGGTCACCGTGTCCATCGCGGCGGAAATCAGGGGGCTGTTCATGGTTATGTTTTTCGTGAGAACCGTGGAGATGTCCGTTTCGTCCGGAAGGGTCTCGGAGTAGCCGGGTTCGAGGAGGAGGTCGTCGAAAGTGAGTCCGATCGGGAATTGTCGGTCGCCTTGCATGTGGGTGCCTCGGGGTGTCGGTACGCGGTGAGCGGAAAATGATTTGACCGGTCGTCCGGGAAAGGTCTAGAGCGCCGCGTCCGGGAAAACCTCCCCGAAAACGGCCGAGATCGGGTCGGGGACCGCGACGGCGACCGTGAATTTGTCGAGGAGTTTCATGGTTGTCGTGAGAATGAGAAGAAGCGAGACGACGGTTTTCGCCGCTTCCGGGTCAAGGTCCAGGAGGGTCGCCTTTTCCCCGTCGTCCATGTCCTTTGTTTCGTCGAAGAGGAGAAGGAGGTCCGCGAGGTCCAGACGGGTTTCCCCCCGGTTTCCGGGGGCGCTCCCCGGGGGGGTTTCGGGGGGAGGGGTTTTTCCCTTTTTGGCGTAAAGATGTTTCGCGACCCGGTCGAGCGTCGGGGACGCGGCCGCGAACTCGAAGTAGGGTATTTGTTCCAGGTTGGTTTCGAAGAGCCTGGGCACCGCGGGGTTGAGTTCGATTTGCCCGAGGACGCCCCAGGGGAGCGATTCCCCGAGGAAGAGCCCGAGAGTTCCCGCGTAGGATCGGGAAATCCTGACCCAATCGGGTTTTCCCGGACCAAGGAGGCGCGTCGCGTCGGCCAGGAAATTTTCGGACCCTCTCGGGAAGGTGATGAAATAATGACTCCGGCCGTGGAGGGAGAAGACGACCTCGGAATCGAAAATCTCCGCCGTCGCGCAACGCCGGGGGCGTTCGGGAAGGGAGTTCAGAATGGAGGCGGCCCTTATCGCGGTCTCCCTCCGACCCGCGAACCGCGCGTCGAATTCGTAACGTCTTTTGATTTTTTCCAAAAAAGCGTCGGAATCGGGAAAGTTTTTGAGCGAATCGCGCAAAACGAGGACCGAGGCGGAGGGGTTCATGGGTTTTAAGATTTTGGCGAACTTGTCCAAGCCGTCGATTATCCCGGCCGCCAAATCCCCGGGCATGGGTTGGGAGCCGTCGGGTTTCGCGTCCCGGCCCGATTCGATCGTTTCCTCGAAATATTTTTTGTCCGCGGCCGGACCCGTTTCGTCCGTTTCCGCCACCAGCATGCGGAGTTTCGCGGGTTCCGCGCTCAAGGCCGCGAGGGTTTTCGTCATGTGTGGTTCCTCGTTGATTTTCGTTTGTTTTTCGGGTTTCCGCGTCGTCGGGCGCGGGTTTTGATTCCCCGGGCGTCGGGGTCCCCCGGGGGGACCCCGGCGCCCGGGGAAGGGGTGATTCGGTTTCGTTTCGGTTTGTCTCCGCAAGGGCCCTCGTCGTCAATCGGGCGTCGGGCTTTCCGAAAGTCCCGCGGCCTTGAGCCAGATGCCCTCCAAAAGGCCGTTGTCGGAAACGATCAGGTAATCTTGGGAGAAGCGGCGGGCGATTTCCGCGGTGAGGGCGAGACCCGCGACGACGACGTCCGCCCTTTTGGGGTGGAGACCGGGTCTTTCGGCCCGGACCGCCGTTTTTTCGAGGGAAAGGTCGCACAGGAGGTTTTCGACGTCCGCGAGGGCCATTCTCGCGTTGTTGACCCTCGCGGGGTCGTATTCCGCGAGTCCCAGGAGCATGGCGCCGATGGTCGTGACGGTTCCGGCCGTGCCGCAAAGGTCGAAGAGGGGAACGCGTTCCAAACGCGACGTTTCCGGGTCTCCGGGGGAAAGGTGACCTTGGTCTTCTTCGAAGGGGAGATCGAAAAAATCCTCGAGGGGAAAGAGGGCTTCCTTGACGAAAGCGGAAAGGGCCCCGAGCTCCCCGGGCTCCGGGGGATCGTTTTTGAGGAAGGTCTCGGTCAGGGACACCACCCCCAGGGGGAGACTCAGAGTCTTCTTGATCTTTCGGGCGTCCGCGAGGATGAATTCGGTGGACCTCCCCCCGATGTCGAAAATGAGGTTGTCCCTGTCGGGGTCGTTCTTCTTCAAACCCGAAAGCACCCCCGTCGCCGAGAGGAAGGCCTCCTCCTCCCCGGAGAGGATGAGGGTTTCCCAGCCGTGCCGTCTTCGGGTTTCCTCGACGAAGAGCTTCCCGTCCGAGGCGATTCTGGCGGCCATGGTGGCGCAGGCGAGGGTCTTTTCCGGGGGGTGTTCCGCCAAAATCCCCGCGAAGACCTCCAAGGCCTCGAAAGCCCTTTCCCGGGCTTCCTTTTTAAATGGGCCTCCGGCAATCAGGGCCTCGGAGAGCCTGGGGATCTCCTGCCACACCTTTTTTTCGAGCAGGACGCCAAACTCGTCCCCGACCCCCACGAGGAGGCGGAAGGTGTTGGAACCGAGGTCCATGGCCGCGATGGTCTTTGGCAATTCGGATGTCTCCCCGAAACAAGAAAGACGCAAAAAAAAAAGCCCGGGCTTTCCTTTCGCGTCTCGTGTTTTTTGTCAAAATACCGGAGAAAAGCCTTCCCCGCAAGAACGGGGGACGGAAAAAGGCCTTTTTTTCGTCTTTTCCCGGGCCCGGGCGCCCGTCGGGGGACGGAAATCCGGATTTCGAGGGAGGCCGGGGATTTCGATCCCGGCCCGCGGGGGGAAGGGCGGGGCGGAAAGGACCCGGATCCGGAAGAGGTTTCGGGGTTCCGGCGGGTCGAAAGAGCCGGGAAGGCGGGTTCCGGGGCGGGGGGAGTCGGGCGGAGGAGGCCCGGGGCGCTCCCCTCCCGCTCCCCCGCTCCCCGGGTTTTGTTCAAGGGGGGGGCGATGCCCCGGGCGCGGAGGCGAGCGGGCTCCGGTCCCGGAACAACCCGTTCGGGGTTCGGTTTTCGAGGGGGAAAGCCAAAACACCGGGGTTCGGGGGAGCCGTCGCCTCCCTTTCGGCGTTCAAACCCGATTATCGGTAAAGATCCGGGCGGCCGGAGGCGAGACGCGGGAAACGTCGGCCGCGGGTTTCGTTCCCCGATCCTTTCCGGCCGGGGGAAAGTCGCGACGGGGGGAAGGTTGGTTCGCGGCCGGTTCGCGAACGCGGGGTTGACATTCCGAACGGGAGTTCCGGCTCCGAAAAACATCCGACGAGTCGCTTTCCCCGACAAGCTTTCGAGGCGGGGGCGGAATCTTTCCGACAACGTCGGCTTCCCGCGGGATTGTTTCCGGGTTTCCGCGAGGCTCTTAAGCCCGTCGACGGTCGCGTTCGACGCGGAGGCGATGGCGTCCCCGGACGTTTTTCACGTTTTTTCGGCCGCGGGGCGATCTCGGCCCGCCGTTTTTTTTTGGCGGCCATTCTCGTCCGCGCGTCATTTAAGTCCGACATCCCGGCTTTTCCCCAGCGTTTCCGGCGGTGAATTGTTCCCGTTATCCGCGAGAGACACGAAGAGATTCTCCTCGCCAAACGAACCGAGGAAATTTCCGGCGAATTGTTCCGGCTCATTTTCCGAAATTCCCCATGGGACGTTTGAAGACGAAACGCGAGAGCGGTTCTTCGCGCGGCGGCGTTTCTTGGTCGCGTAAACGTTTCAACCGTCGCTTGTTCATTCAAATCGAAAAAACCGAATGTCGTCCGATGCCGAGGCTCATGTCGCGGTTCCAAAAGAATTTGTCGCAAGTCGTCAGGATTTATGATAATCTTTGTTGTTCGCGTCATCATCCAGCCCATTCGTTTCAATTTGATTCCGAACCGAAAAATGAGAGTTTGATTTCGCGATCATCATGTTTTTCACCGGCGAGGTCTTTCCGATGGCGGTCATTCCCGCTTCGGGCAGTCCCCGAACCGTCGATTTGTCCGGTTGACCGCGGGGTAATTCTCCGCGCGTTTCAAAATCAGCTCATCATAAAACAAAAGTTTTTGGTTCGTAATGACCGGAGGCGAAACGAGTCAAGAACGCGTTTTCCCGTTCGGACAATGTCAGCAACCGGGATAAAAACTCCTAAACGCGGGTTTTTACCGCCGCCAAGTCGTAATTGTTCAATTTGGAAGTTCGATTCTCAAGATCTTTTTTAACATGGATCTCCGTAATGTCGTCAATTTTTTTCCAAGTTGAATCCGCGCGCCGGCGTGCCCCGGTGATGGCGAGACATAACACGGCGCGTTTCCGCGGCGGGTTCGGATCTTGTTCGCCGAAAAGGTTGAAATCAAGCATGTCGTTCGCGTCGTACGGGTCGCGGGGGGCTCCCCGGTTCGTTAAAGCGACAATCTCACCCGCGAACATGTCAATCGGAGCGCGCGCCCGAATGTTTAAGTCAGGATTGACGCCTTCCGTCCTCGTCGCGGTTTCCGTGGGCGGAAGCGCGCGATTACGAACGATGCGGCTGACTTCAATCTTGAGACTGTCCGCGCGGTCATTGAAACGGACAAGGGAACAAGCCAATTTGTCCATTACGCGGGAACGAATGGACTTTTTGTTCGTGGTATAACCCTCATCAGTCGCGTGTTCGCGCGGAAATTTATGAATTTTCTCTCGCCATTCGACGGTTTCGTCCGTGGAGAGGTTCTCGGCAAAGGCAAAATCCATGTCCGACGAAAGGCGCGAAAGAGGAAATATGGTCGGATTGATGGCCGTGCCGCCATGAAGGGTGAGCGGTCGGCCATAATCATCGGTTCCCGCGACAAAGCGCGGAATATTCACCGGCCTGTTTATCTTCTCAAATGAACAAGGATTGAATCCGGGTTTTCGCGAAGTTTCAATAATCACTTCCCCGGAAAAGTTCGTCATAATGGTAAAATCCCTTGCTCGTGACTTTCATCAGGTCAGGAGGAGCCACCAATCGCCAATGTCGGTCGTGGATTTCTTCGCGATTCCACTTCGGATGTCGCGTGCTTTTACCGATACGCGCGGCACACTTTTTGAAAAAGCCGTCACTCGGATTTAAATCATTCGCGAAAAACCCCAAGACATACCCTGTTTTTTGGTAAAGCACCCGTTTTCCGCGGGCCTCATGGCAGGTCAGCAGCTTGTCCTCATTCACGGAGTCGACCATTTCCAAGCAGCGGAGAAATTCCTCAAGACCAATGATTTTGTCAAGGTCGTTCAGTCCGTCCAAGACGGTGCGTTCGATGTCGGTGACGCGGATGCCGTCGGGCTTCTCGACCGCGCCGTGTTTCACGCGCGAGGCGATGTGAGTCTAAGTGTCGCCGTTGAGGCCTAAACGAGGCAAAGGGTGTTTCCGGGGAAACATCCACTTGGAACGATACTTGATTGATGCGGCCGTAATACTCAAAGGCCGTGTGGTGAGACACATGGGAGGCGGGTGTGATTCTTCCGGCCATGCGGAATTTGCTCGAAACGGGCCGCCGGCCGGCCGGATCTCGCGAAAACGCAAAGGTTTCGTCGAACCTGCCAAACATAACCCCTTTTTTGATGGTTTTTCGGAAGTGTCCCCGCCGTGTCATGGGTACCGGTCAATGCACATACATCATCTCGCGTGAAACATCCCATTTTCAACAGTCTCTTATGGTATTTCATCTTGATTCGCCTTTTGACTTTCAGTGTCACCAAGATATGCCTTTTCGGCCAAAAATGGAACCGGAAGACATGGGATCGGAGTGCCAAAATCCATAAACTCCGCTTTCGACGCGTTAAATAAGTGCTTATTCGCGTAAGTTGACGCCCGAAGCGCTTTCTTGGCATTAACGTTTGACTTCGGATGATTTGCTTTTTTCGTTGGCGAAAAGAATCGAGGAGGCTCCCGTTCCGAGTGATTTTCAAAGGGTAACGCGACAAACCTCGCCGGAGTGCGATTTCGCCCACTTCCCGCGTGCCCCGCGCGACTCCCGTAAAAGGCGACGAGACTTCCCGGCGAGGCTCTTTTGAATCGACCGGCGCGGGAATGCCATTATTCGGGTTCCGAAAACATGATTCGGAAGTCGCGTCAATCACGCGACATCCTTCGGAGACCTCTTCGTCGGCCGGGACGGGGTGACGAGATTGCGGCGCGTCCCAAATCAACTTAAATGAAAACGGATTCCCGAGCCTTCCCCCGTCAGGATTCAAACCCCGGATTTCAGCGCCCCGGCCATGGCCTTGAGGCGGGTGAGTTTCGATTGGAAAAGCCAACGCGGGCTCAAACCGTCCATGGTCGGGACTTTCCCGGATGGCGAGCGTCTCAGGGGCGTCCCTCCCGCGAAGGCAACTTTGAACATTGACCCGCGCCTCGGAGTTTTTGACCGAATGCTTGAAACCGTTCGAACCGGAAAACGGGTTTCCCCGACGGTTCGTTTCCGGAACTTATGAGTCCGGACCACCGTTTGAGGAAGAGCGGATTTACGTCTCGCCGGTAATCGCCCGATGGGGTCGCGCGGATAATTCGGGCGCCAAGGTCAAACCGACTGACAAATCGAGGTCGCGACACCAACCGCGGGCA
>JAITKT010000089.1 GCA_031278225.1 Deltaproteobacteria bacterium | reverse complement strand
CGATTCACAGAGGGTTTTTCCGGTTTTGGCCCTTTTTTTTGATTTTTGTTCGTGTTTATCGGTTAAATCCGCAAGATACATTAGCTTCAAAAAATCCAAAAGGGACGGAACTTTTCCTTCTTTGAGTTTAATTTTACATGATGAAAGAAGCTCGTCCACATCAGTTTGACTCAAATAAATGAATTCAATACGAATCATGTTGTTGGAAAACTCAGACGCGAACATCATATCTTTTTCGGTCGGTATCACGTTCGTTCCGAATATTACGCAAAATAAGACTTGAATTTTCGTTGTTTCTTTTGAATTCAAAAATTTTTTTTCTATAACGGTGGCCATATATTTAAAGTATTTTATAAGATTCTTTGACAGCCCCTTCTGATCCGTTTCAATCATCAAAAGATACGTTTTCGACTCGTTATCTCGCGAAAATTCGCTTTCATATTTCAGCGTTGAGATAAAATCCAAGCGAACCGAAGTTATGGTCGGATAGGGCAGGACAAATTCGTTTTGAATGGGTTCATCCACCATTAAGTTAGCCCAAGAATCCTTCCGGGAAACCAAACCAATCAACCATAAGACCCATCCGCGGATATTGTCGAAGAACAGGGATTTGCCGATTTTGTCATGAATATGTTTTTTGGCACCATTTATTTCTTTGACTTTTTTTTCGTCGGTCATTTTCAGAACTTCTTCTTTCTTTTCGGAGCGAAGCGATAATTATTTCGAGAATGTGGCACAACGGCCGGCGAAAACGGAGAAACGGACCCCGTCAGTCAGGGGAATTGAAAACGGGAACGGTGCCGGATTTCGGGGCAAGCTTCGTTTCGCCCTTCGCCAGCGCTCCTTGAAAAAAGAATCGGTTTCCGGTTCTTCGGCGGGAAGAGGCGTCTCGAAAATGACCTCAAAGGGAGTCTTGGGCGAAAAAAGGATCCGGGAATCGGATTTCGCGACCAAGCCGACTTCGCCGCTTGGAATATTATATAAACCACCCCGGCCAAGAGTCAAGGGTTAATTATTGGCTTGGGGGCGAGGTCTGCCCGTCTTGGCCGCGGGTGGATAGGCCCGCCCCGAAGCTTACCGATCGCTTCGTCCGGAAAAAGCGACTCGGGAGTCTTATTGTCTTTCCGAGGTCCGGCCCGGGTGGGGGTCAAGCGATGCCCCCGGACGTCCCCGCGTCATCCGGGGCTCGGGTTTGTCGCGCGTCGCTTTTCGGTCCGATGCGTAATCCCCCGCGGAAACGCGGAAAGTCGAGGTCTTTCGCGGCCGCGCCATGGCGTTCGCTTCACGAAACACGGGAAAATGACCGGAATGGGTTTTTTGGCGAACGCGTTTTCGGATTGAGTTTATTGTGACGCGTTTCGGCGAAATCAAACGAAAATAACGGAGGTCTCGAATGTTTTCTTGTCGCCGAAACCGCCCACCAACCCGTCGGACGGTCGGGCCCGCGGACGAGCGATTCTTAAGCGATTGCGGGTCCGCGGAAGGCCCGCGTCGTTTTCCCGACGAGTTTTTAAGCGAGACGGTCGCTGTCCGGGAAGCCGCGCGGCGGGAGGAGCCGGGCCGTCGGGATTCCGGTTTCGGGTCCGGAGTCAGGTGTTTCATCCCCCCGAAACCCCGAAAATCGGGGGGAGCCGACGGAACGAGAGGCGGGGGAACGGTTCGGGTCCGGCGGGGAGGCGGGTTTGAGGGTTTCCGACAAAAAGGACGGGCCGGGGCCCGCCCTTTTCGTCAAGGCGTTCGGAGGGGGACGGCCCGTTGGCGGCGCGGTCCCCCCCGGGGGTGTCAAGGGGTTTTCAGTCGATGAGGCCCTCGACCATGATCTCCGGAGCCACGTCGAAGCCGGTGTTCATGGCTTCACGCCAGGCGATGGCTTGGGCCCCGAAGTTGGAGGCGGATTCAATCTCGAGGTCGAAGATGCCGTTGTCGCCGGAGGAGGTCCGGGCCACGATCTTTCCTTCGGCTTTGAAGAAGTTGACTTCGGAGTCCTTCTCGGTTCCGGTGTGAATTCCCCCGGAGATTTCGTTCCCGTGAACCGCGTCCGACTCGAGGGTCTGATTCGCGAAAACCGCGGCCATTTTAAAGGAGGCCTGGGGCAGACCCGTGAAGGTGTCCAAAAGGTACATGTAACTGTTGCCGAGGCCCGAGCACATGGTCGCTCCCCCTTCCTCGTTGGGTTCGAAGGTGGTGAAGGACACGTAGGATTCGTTGTCCCCGTCGGCCGTGATCTTGGGTTGGGTGAAGAGGGTCTCCGAGGTGTCGGACGAGCCGATGCCCAAGGCGTCGGAGAGGTTCATTTTCCTCTTGTAGCCCGCCGCCGAGGGGGTGGTCATGAGGGTTTTCCTGAAGGCCAGGTAGTTCACGAAACCGTCGGGGGTCCTTATGGTGCCCCAATCGTTTCTGGAAAGGGAACTCGGACGGAAGACCTTGAAGGAGCTCACGTCGATCAAAGACGCCAGTTTGGGGGTGAGGTCCTCGAAGGTCGGGTTTCCCAGGGCGTCCACGGGTTCCTTGATGCCGTAGAGGTAGTTCTCGTGGTTCGCGACGCAGGCGGCTTTGGCCGCGGCGCTCAGGGGGGAGGCGGAACCCGCGCAGGGGGAGAGGTCCTGCTCGCCCCAGAGCCTTCCGGTTCCGAAGAAAACCCAGAGATTCCCCACCGAATCGTAGGTGGAGTTGGGGGCGCCGGTCACGGGTTTGGCGAGGTCCGCGAGTTTCTTCAGTTCCCATCGCGCGGGAGGCAGGGGCTGCCCCGCGGAATCGATCATTTTGAGTCTGTAGACCCCGCCGGTGTCGAGGCAGTCGGAGGGGTCCCTGCTCACGGTGAGGCCGTAATAGATGACGTGGTTGTTCCAGACGCCCGCGAGCCGGGAGCCCCCGGACCGGGCTTGTTTTCCCACGGGGACGAAGGGATCCGCGAAGAAGGAATTCGGCTCGGGAACGATGAGGGAGTCGTTTACGACGTTCCCGTTCGCGGCGTCCAAAACGATGAGCCTCGCGTTTTGGGTGGAGTAACCCCGGTAGGGGGAATCGGAGCCGTAGACGAGATTTCCCGCCGCGTTGACCTCGTCGGTCGAGGGACCGGAGGCGAGGACCGCGTACCATTTGTCGCCCGAGAGCACCATCGCGGGTTTTCCCACGGAAAGGCCCAGTTCTTTCGCGCCGTGGCGCCAGAGGAGCTTGGGCGGGGTTTCGGGGTCGGTCACGTCAAAGCAGAAGACCTCGGAGAAGAATTCGGGTTCCTCCCCCAAAACGCCCTTGGAGGGATTCTCTATGGGTCTTCCCCCGAGTCGCAGGCCGCCCAACAAAACGGTCCGCCATTCGCCCGAGATCTTGATGTCGTGGATCGAGGGGGTCATGTCGACGTAGTAGGAGTGTTGGTAGTCGGGGGAGGCCAGCCACTTCAAATGGGGAAGAACCGAGGCCGGGACGAAGGCCCAGAGCTCGGCGCCGATGTCGTGGGAATCGAGTCCCTCGGCGTAGCCCGCGACCCCCTCCTCGAGGGAGCCGTAGAAGCCGAGGTTCACGGCGTGGAAGAACCCGTCGTTGGAACCGAAGTAGGCCACCTGCCTCCTCGCCCCCCGCAGGCTCTTGTGCGAGGCGTAGGTGGGGTCGGCGTAGAGAAGGTCGTAGCTGAAGGCGGGGGCCCCCGCGATGACCGGTTTGGAATTGATGATGTCCCCCAGTCTCCAGACGACCTCGGGGGGATTGTCGGACCAGGGGTTGTTGACGGTCCTCTCGCGCCAGCCCGGAACGTCGACCCCGGTCGCGTATTCCACGAGTTTTTTGGTCAGGGCCTCCCGGGTCATGGGGGTCGGGGGGGAGGTCTCGGGTTGGGGCAGGTGCTCCGCGAAGTTGGAATGGATCAAATATTTTTCCAGGATCGCCAGGGATTCCGGGGAGGTGTTGAAAAGAGGGGGCACGCCCGGGGAGACGGAGCCGGGGTTCCCGAAATAGATGAGCCTTCTTCCGTCGCTCTTTTTCGCGGGCGACCCGAAAGGTCTCGAGCCCGAGAGGAGTTTTTCCGGGTCGAGCTCCGAGAGCCATTTACCGAAGTCCCAGACGGATTCGATCGCGTGGACGGAGGCGGGGGTCTCCGCGTTCGACGCGTCGGGATCGTTGTTTCCGTACGGGTCCTCGCATCTCGCGATGGGCGCGCCCGCGACGTGACAGGCGGGAGGGTTCGTCGGGGGGGTGTTCGGGCTCGAGAAGGTGACCATTTTGTCGCCGACGACGGGAGATCCCCCGGAGTCGACCCCGTCCTTAAGATAAAGTTTGCGGTTCCCGTCCGTGTCCTCCCGCAAATTTCCCCATTTGTCGATGAAGAGACCGTAGACGGTCCCGACCCAGCGGAGGACGTTGGATTCGTCCCTGGGGTCGACGTACTCGGGGTAGTAGGCCGTTTGTATGGAGATGCCGCCCCCGAGGATGGAGTTTATGGAGGCCGAGGTCGAGGTCCCGGTGGAGATGGAGCGGGCTATGGTCCCGAAGGCGGCCTCGAGTTTTTCGGGGAGCTCGGAGATGTTGGTGGCCTCGAAATAGTTCCGGGGAAGGCCGTCCGCGCCTTCCCATTCGCCGGGGTCCGGGAGGCCGTTGTTGTTTCCGTCCTTGAACCCGCCGTACTTGGCCGCGAGAAACATGGGGCCGGCCAGGTACTCGCCCGCGCGGGAGCCCGAGGGGGCGAACTCGAAGGACCTCCAGACCTTGGCGGTCAAGGGGTCGGGTTTCCCGAAACCGGGCGTTGTCCCGAAGGCCTGGAGGCAGCCAGTGCCGTTCGCGGTCGCGGAACCGTAGCCGGCGGGCCAATTGCAGGTGTGGGGGGTGGCGTAATAAGTCACGCCGCCGTTGTGGCCGATGTCCATGTAAACCCCGTCATGGGTCGTGCCGCTGATGGTGTAGCCCGCGGAGAGCCAGACGCCCGCGGAGTTTCCGGCCTTCCAGGAGCTGATCACGAAGCCCGCGGCCTCCCCCGGCTCTATCTCGAAGGTGCCGTCGTTGGGGGTCTTGAAATAATAATAGTCGTTTCCGTCGAGCTTCAAGGCCCCGGAGAATTTCCCCGTCTTGTCGATGGCCGTCCCCTCTCTTTTCGATAGCGGGGTCGAGGACTTCGTCACTATGTCGAAGGTGTGCTCGAGGAGGAGGTCCATGTCCCAGTCCGAGGCCCCGTAATCCGCGTCGATGGCCTCGGTCGCGTCCTCGTAGTTCACCCTGATCTTCACGTGATAGGGGGTGCCCCTCTTGTCCACCTGCCAATCCTGGATGTAGTAGCCCACGAGGCCTATTATTCTTCCTTTCGTGGTGGCCGCGTCGCGGTTGCTCATGGTGCCCGGAAGGACGGTTATCCTTTTCGCGATCGAGCCGTCGGAGGCGAGAACCGGGAAATCCAGGGCCGGGAAGGAAGTGCTCATGGTGACAGCGTAGATGTCGATGGGCGTTTGGAGCCCGCCATGGGAGAAATCGTGGAGCCGGCCGTAGTGCGCCACCGCGGCCGCGCTGTAAGTGCCCTCGTAGGAGGGGCTGTTGGGGCAGAGGCCCTTCACTTCCGAAAGGTCGCTCAGGGTCTTGGGGGAGCAGTTGTCCGCGGGGCCTCTCGAATAGAAGTACGCGCCCCCGTCGTCGTAGCCCTCGCGCTTGGTTATGGCGGTCAGGTAGTCGGACATCTCGAAGGTCGTCCCGAGGGAGGCCATGTCCCCGTTCACGGTGTCCAGCATGGGTCGGGTCAGGTTCGCGGGGCTCGCGTTCACCGCGTCGTCCCCGTCAAAGTCCGAATCGGTTTCGGCGATGAGGAGGATTATGGGTTTCGCGCAGTCGATGTTGTCGGTCGCGGGGACCGCGTCCCAGTTTCCGATCGGGGGCGCCGAGAAAGTTTTCGCGTTGTTTCTCGTGTAGTTGTACTCGCTCGTCGGGACGAAAGAGGGCGTGGGTTTGATCGGGACCTCCGGGGAGGACGGGGTCGCCCCCTGGGCGAGTCTCGCGAAATACCTCACCCCCTCGAAGAGCATTTCCCCCAACGGGTTTCCCCAGGAGACGGTGGAGGAGTAATTCACCCCCGCGTAATTGGAGTTCTGTCTTCCCGCGGTGGAGGAGAGGGTGGGGTTGGTGATGACGGGGGAGCCGGCCAGGGCCAGGGTGTCCAGGGCCGCGACGAGGCCCCCGTTTATGATTTCCCCCGTGGTCGGGTCCACGGACCTGTCCAGGCCGTCCACGTGGGCCCTCAAAACCCCGCCCCTCTTTCTCGTCGCGGCGTCGTAGGAGCCCGTGAGGAGTCCGAAATACATCTTGCCCCCCTCGCCGTTCTTCTGGATGAGCCCCGCGGGCTTCAGGGCCCCGTTGGGGTACTCCCTGCAGGACTCGTCCGCCCCGAAACCCGAGGCGGAGCAGACCTCGACCTGGACGGTCAGCTCCCTTATGACGGTGAAATCGTTCAGATTCCTCCAGGTGGAGGGGTTGGGGGAATCGGCGAGGGTCCAGTCGTAATAGCGGCCCCGGCCCGTGACCGAGACGTCCGGGTAGAAATTGGATTTGTCGGCGTCGGTTATGTAGAGGATCACGGGGTAGTTCTTGACGTCCGCGTCCCTCTGGTAGGTGTTCCTGACCCTCGCGAAGAAATGGGCCCTTCCCGGGGAGGGTTTGGGCCACGGCGTGAACTTGGAGATGTCGTAATACTTGGTCATCGGGGTTTCGGTCGCCCAACGGTCGTCGGAGAGGACGTCCGTCCCCCAGGAGTGGGCGTCGTAAGGCACGAAGGAGCTCTCCAGGAGGGTCCTCCCCGGGGTGTCTATTTTCCTGTGGCCCCCGTAGAGGATCTTCCTTATGACGTCCATGCGGGTCATGGAGACGTAATTGAGCCAGTTCCCCGAAAAATGACCGGAAAAACCCGAGTGGGAGTTCTGGCAGATTCCTATCTTTTCCCCGGTCTTGTAATGGACCGCCCTCGCCGCCTTCACGAAGTCCGCGACCCCGTTCGCGGTCCTCCTGGCGTCCAGGGCTTCCTGGCTCTCGTCGTCGATCGCGTCTTTCTCCCGGGTGAAATAATAAGTGTCGGAGCGGTCCCCGTGGGGGGGAAGCGAGCCCGAGACGTCGCTCTTGTAGGCGTAGCATCCCGAGGGGTCGAAGTATCCGTGATACTTGACGCTCGGATTGAAGCCCGTGTCCACCCTTCCGTCCCCGTCCATGTCCGTCAGCTCGTCGTAGGCCTGCAGGAACATCTTCCGGTCTTTGGAGATGACCAGAAGCACCCTCGGGACCGTTCTTCCCGAGGCCATGAAGGGCGTCTCCTGGAAGGTCGCGAGTTCGGGGTCCGAGGCGAAAAGGGGAGCCGCCCCGAAAAAGGCCGGCGCGAAAACCAGGGACAGCGCCGGGGCGACGAAGACCGGGACGAGGAGCCTCAAGAGAAAAGAGCTTAAAACTTCGAAAACCCTTCCGGCGGAGTTTCCGGATTCGGGTCGGTGAAATTCGCGCGAGCTTGTGCGTGTGTGCGACATCAAAGCCTCCAATCGATTCGCGACGGGCGTCCCCCGAAACCTTGGGAGCGGGGCTTCGGGGACGCCGCGCGTTCGAAAATATCATGCTCGAGAGGCGCGAACCGCCGGGTACGGTGGAAAACGTTCCTTTTTTTGGCGGTTTGCCTTCGGGGGGTTCGGGGCGGGTGCCCGGCAAGAATGGGGAGACCGGGCGGGCATCGAAAAAAGAAAGCGGCGGGTTAAGGGATTGGCCACCCGCGAGGGTCGCGGGGGAAATTGTTCGAAATCCAAAAAGGGTTCGCGGGCCAAAGAAAGAGAACGCGAAAACACGGGAAAAAAAACCGAAACGGCCGTGAGTCGCGAAAAAGCCCGCGTGTTTTTTTTGACCGCGCCGTCACCCCGGAAAGCCGCCGCGTGCGCCGCGAAACAAAGGGAAACGACGAGAAAGAGTTCCCGGATTCGGGACCTTCGAAAAACCCTGAAAAAACGCGAGAAAAACTGAAATCGGGACCATTTCGGTCTTTAACCCGAAATATACACCAAAAACGGAAACTTTGGAAGTGAAATTCGCGGGGTCACCCGCGCCCGAAGCCCGCGAACTCCCGCGAGCTCCCCGGCCCCCCCGCGTCCCGGGGGGATTCGGGGAGGGACGAAGGACGGATGCCGGACGGAGAAAGCGGGCGCGAAAAAACTCCAAGGGAAGTTCGCGTTCCATGGGAGAAAATAAGCAATAATATACATGACAGTGTATATCATACGCGCATATGGGCGCGGGCGCGAACCGGTTCGGGCGCCAGCGCCCCCCCCCCCGTCGTCGCCGGGAAAACAAGGGTCCGGGGAAGGCCCCGCCCGAAACCGCCCGGGTCGCCCCGGAAAAAAGCCGCGGGAAAAAGCCCCGGGGAGTTTCGCGAAAGATTCCCGAAAAAATCATCGACAAACGACGTTTCGTTCGGATTCGGGGCCTTGACCCGGAAATGACGCCAAGTTTTTTTCCCGAAGGAAGCCCCGGGGCGGAGCCGGGGCTTTTCCCCGAGAGGTTTTTCGGAACAAGCGTTCGCGTTCCCGGCGCGGAGAAAGTTCCGATTTTCGCGGGGGCCCCCGGGGGGAGGCGGTTCGGGGTTTTCGAATCCGGTTTGAAATTCCGAAGGGGTTTCTCTTGATTTCGGGCGGGAATTGGCATAATGTGGAGGAAACCGGATTTTCAAGCCCGCCGCCTTTTTTCCGACCGAGCGCGCCCCCGTTCCCCCCGAGGGGCGAAATTTACGACCACACAACGGATGATCCGACAATGACAGAAAACAACGCGCCTTTCCGCGCCGGCGTCCCCTCGAGCGCGGGTCCGTTTCTCTTCGCGGCCGCCCTGGCGATCCTCGCGTTCGCGACACCGCCGCTTTCCCTCGAGGCCAGGCAACTCCCCGGCGACAAGTGGTCGGGGACCCAAATAAACTCCGTCTCCCGGTGGGATTACGGAACGCTTCCGGAGGACCTCGAGCGCGCCCGGGTCGACGCCATAACCGCGACCGCGAACGGCGATTACGCCAAGGCCGCCGGCTTTTGGAAGGAACTGTCCGACGGGACCGTCGGCCGGTTCGGCGGGGACGACCCCCGGACCGTCGCGGTGAACGTGAGGCTGATTCACGCCCTGTACCTGGGCGGGGAATACGAAAAGGTCGCGTTCCTCGCCGACGAGGTCCTGCCCGAGCTGGAACTGACCTTCGGGGTGGTTTCCAGGGAGTCCCTCCTCGCGAGAAACGCCAAGGCCTTCTCCAAAGGGGAACTGGGGGATCGGAAGACGGCGGCCGCGCTTTTGGAGAGCAATCTTCGGATATGCGCGATACTCACCGGGGAAAACAGCCGCGAGGTCATGGCCGGGAAGGCCCAGCTGGCGAGGCAGGTGAAGCTGGGAGGGGATCCGAAGAAAGCCGGGGAAATGCTTCTGGACCTCATAAAGCTCCAGGAGGAGACCTTGGGGATTGAGGACCCGGACACCCTCATCTCCAAGAAAATACTCGCCGGCACCTACAACCTCCAGGGCGAATACACGGAATCGGTCCTGACCTACGCCTTAATCATAGAGCCCATGGAAAGGGTCCTGGGGTCCGGGCATCCCGACACCCTGACCGCCATGGCCGGTCTCGCGGACGTTTTCACCGCGATAAACGATTTCGACCTGGCCATGGACCTCTACAAGGACGTCATCGAAAAACAAAAACTGGTCTTGGGCGAGGAACATCCCTTCACCCGGATGACCAAAACGAATCTCGTCGCGGCGACCGTCAAAAAGGGCGATTTCACCGCGCTTTCGGCTTTGACCCTCAACGGCTGAAGGCCCGCGGCGGACCCCGGCGAAGACTGACCGGGGGGCCGTCGGGGGGAACCCGCGGAAACGTTTCGAACGGGTTTTGACCCGCCGCGCGCGCGATTGGATCGACCCGGTTCGCCTGGACGAAAGGACGCGCCGGACCCGGCGGACATGACGGGCGCGGCGGGCCGGAAGGCTTCGACGGGAGGCGCGATTCTTGGCGACGGAAGAAAAGAACGACGGGAAAAACGGCGGGAAGAAAGACGGGAAGAACGACGGGAAGCTCAAGGAAAAAAGACCCGCGGAGCCTCGCCCGAAACGGATGTTCGCGGCGATACCCTTCCCCGGGCGGACGATTCGGGAGACGATCGTCCCCTTGGAAAACATTCCCGAACTCAAGGACAAAAATTTTTCGAACATTCATCTGACCTTGCTTTTCCTGGGAAACGTCAAGCCCGACGACGCGCCGCGTCTTTTGGAAAAAGCTTCCCTCGCGAGGGCCGAAAGCTTCGAAGCGGTCGTTCGCGGATTGGGGTCGTTCTCGAGAAAAAACGGTCCGATCCTCTGGGCGGGAATCGAGGAAAACCCGGCCTTGCGGGCTTTGAAGACGGAAGTCGACGAAAAGATCGGGGAATTCGTCGAAAAACCCGACGGGAAGGGACGCTTCTCGCCCCATCTGACCCTGACGCGCCTCAAGGCCGCGCCCTCGAAGGAGCTCGTCCGCGCCCTCGAAAGCGAAAAAGAAACCCGCTTCGGAACGTTTCCCGTCCGGTCCTTTTTCGTTTACGAGAGCATAATCGACCGCCGCGGCGCCGAACACGTTCCCATGCTCGAGGTGCCCTTGCTCTGAACGGCCTCGGGCCGGGGAGGGGACGGGGGGATTTCCGCCCGAGCCCCCTTGGCCCTTCGGGCAAAGTCATATGACGCGGAAAAGAATTATCATGAAAATTCCGCCAACCTTCGCGCCGCGGTTGGCGGATAATTTTTTGCCTTTCGTTCGGCCGCCAGCGCGAGCCGTCGGGAGCGGGTCTTCGCCGCGGTCGGGCGCGTCTTTTCGCGGCTTCCGAAAACCGGCGCCGAAAATACGGTTGAAAAAACGCGGGGCCCGCGTTAAGTTGTTCGGGGGCGTCCCGAACATTCCCCGGGTCAGCGGGGACGCCGCCGGTGCGAACATGAAGGCCAAGATTAAACCCCGCCTCGAATTGCTCGACAGGCTCGAACTGAAGGAAATGATTCCCCTGCTCGTGCCTTACGTCATATATATCGATCCTTGCGACAGGTGCAATTTCCAATGCAAGTTCTGTCCCACGGGCGATCGGGAACTCATGAGGAAAACCCGCGGACGCAATCACGGCCTCATGGATTACGCCCTATACCGGACCATTGTCGACGCCATGAACGAGTTCGAGGAAAAGATAAAAGTCATAAGGCTCTTCAAAGACGGGGAGCCCCTCTTGCATCCCAAGCTTCCGGACATGGTCCGTTACGCGAAAGATTCGGGTTGTTGCGAAAAGGTCGACACAACGACCAACGCCTCGCTTCTCACCCCGGCCCTGAGTCTCGAGCTCATAAACGCGGGCTTGGACAGGATTAACATTTCCGTCGAAGGGGTGAACGCCGCCCAATACGCCGATTTTTCGAGATTCGAGATGAATTACGACAAATTCGTCCGAAACGTCGCCTGGTTTTACGAACACAGAAAACAGTGCGAAATGAACGTGAAAATAAACGGCGACATTTTGACGGACGCGGAAAAACAACATTTTTTCGACACTTTCGGGGACATCACCGACGGGATCTACGTGGAGCACGCCATTGATTACTGGCCCACTTTCAAGCAGGAGAAAATCGACATAAACGCCGACGTGGGCATATTGGGACACGCGGCCAAAGAGGTGCTGGTCTGCCCGTACATTTTTTACGAGATGGCCATAAATTCCGATGGCACCTTCAGCCTGTGCCGCTTTGACTGGAAAAGGACCCTGATCCTGGGAAGGGAACTTGGGGCTTACGTTTCGCCGAAAAAGGTTTGGGACAGCATACTCTTGTGGGGCCTTCAGCAAAAGTTCCTGCGCCTGGAGCGCGACGGGATATATTACTGCGCCAAATGCGGGGAGATGAAGCAGGGGGTCACCGAGGACCTAGACGAATTCGCCCAGGA
>JAITKT010000066.1 GCA_031278225.1 Deltaproteobacteria bacterium | reverse complement strand
GCGTTCTTGGGGGCCGGGGGGGGGGGTTTTTTGGCCGCCGCCCCGGGCGCCGGGGGCCGGGGCCGGGCCCGCCGGGGGTTTTTCGGGGTCTTTTTCGAAGAGGGGACGCGGGGCGCGGGGGGGAAAGGAGCGTCCCGTTCGTTTTCCGCCCTCGTCGGAAAAGAGGGAGTTCCGTCCGAGGTCGGCCTCCCTGTCCTCCCGGGTCACGGCCTCGACCGTACCGAAGACCCCGTCGTATCCTCCCCGGGTTTTGACCTCGCCCTTACGGGTCCTCTCCGCGGCGAGCCTCAGGAGGGCCCCCCCGAAATCCTCTATTTCGTCGAGAGGGGCGTCGAGGAGAAACTCGTACTCGCTCCCGAAGGCCCGGATAACCTTCGCCCTCGCCTCGTTCACGGTCTTGGTGTCGGGGCCCTTCCCGAGGACCTGCCCCAGAAGCTCCTTCAAGGGGAAGATGTGCCAATCGGGAAGGAGGAGGCCCGGGGGAGGGACGGTCCGGTCGGCCAGTTCCATGACCCTCGAGAGCACCCCGGTCGTGAGCCTCTTTCCGCAGACGGGACAGATGCCCTTGAGTTTTTTCGTCTCCGCCGGGGTGAGGGCCGGACCGCAGGAGGCGTGGCCGTCGAGATGGTACTTGCCCTCCTCGGGAAAGAACTCCACTGTCCCCAGAAGGCCCTCCCCGGTCGTCAGGGCGGATTTCAGGGTTTGTCTCGAGAGCTCCCCCCCGATTACGGTGGCCTCCCTCCCGAGATTGTCCGGGCCGTGGGCGTCGGAGGAGGAAACGAGAAGGTATTCGTCCAGGCGGCTCACGAGCCTGTTCATCGCGGGATCCGAGGAGAGGCCGGTTTCCAGGGCCTTTACCCGGGGCGTGAGGTCCTTGAAACATTCCGAAACCTCGTCGAAACCCGACATGGACCCGAAGAGGGAAAACCACGGGGTCCAGACGTGGGCGGGGATGACGATGGCCTCCGGGTCCGCGGTCAAGGTTATTTCCAGGACGTCTCTCGCCGAAAGACCCAGGATGGGCCTCCCGTCGGAGGTGACGTTTCCCCGCGCGCCCAGGGCCTTTCCGATTCTCTCGGCCCCTTCGAGGTCAAAACTCAGAAGAACCAGATGAATCTTTCTGGTCTTCCCGTCCTGCTTGTAGATGCAGCTGACCTCCCCCGTGGGGACGAAAAAGGGGCCCTTTTCGCCCCCGGGGGCGTCTTTTTGAAAGTAAAAACCCGTCTCGGGACTCAATTCCAAACTCTCCTTGAGCTCGGAAAGCCAGGCCGGATGGGTGAGGTCCCCCGTCCCGACGAGGGAGAGACCCTTTCGGAGGGCCGCTTCCCGCATGGTCCGGGGATTGGTCGAGGGGGAGGTGGCCCGGGAGTGGCGGGAATGAACGTGGAGGTCCGCGTAATGACGCGGAAGCTCTTTTTTCGCGAAATCACCCATCCCGTTTCACCCGTGTCTTCCCGTTCCGCGTTCCCCGTCCCGTCGCCCGTCCCGTAGCCCGCGGCCGGGACGAAACGGGCGCGGTCGTCACCCGAAAAAATTTCAACGGCCCCCGCGGTCGCTCTTTTCGGGGGCTTCCCTCACTCGTCCCTCGCTCGTCCCTCACTCATCCCTCACTTATATCCCTCACTTCTCTCTGGCCTCGTCCGCCTCGGCCCGGAAGAGCGAGGCGTCGGGCAAAAGCCAGCCGCCCTCGCGCATGCCTCCCGCCACCGCGGCCAAGGACAAAAGGTCGAAGGCCTTGGATCCCGCCGGAAGGTCCCCGGGCAGGGCCACCCCCTCCTTGAAACCGACCAGCACCGCCACCCCGTCCCCCTCTTTCACGGCCTTTTCGTTTTCGATTTGTTCGAAGCGTCCGAAGACCCCCACCCCCAACTTCGCGCGCGCGATCTCCTCGTCCGTGACGGGTCTTCCTTGCTTGGGGTCGGAAAGGGCCCGCGAGACCAGGGCGGGGATCTCGGTCGCGAGGGGTCCGGGTCTTTCGATCTCCCAGGTTCTCGCGACGAGCTTACCGTCCAGAAAGATCGAAACCGCGACGGGACGGGAAATCGAATACTTGGGGTTGGCGGGAGCGGGGCGGGGGGTTCTTCCCTCGAACGAGGCCGTCATGGCTTCCCTCGCGACGGAGAGAAGCTCCAGTTTCTCGGGGTTGGTGAAAAAAGCGCTCTTGGCGAAGAGATTCGCGGGGGCCAAAAGGACGAGGAAGAGGACGAGGACGAGGACGACGAAGGCCGCGACCGCGAGCGCGGAGGAAAAGATCGGGAAGGCGGTTTTTTTCGGGATCGCGTTTTTGACGGTAAGAAGCATGGCGGCTATTCCCCAAGGGTCTGGGCTCCCCCCCGGCGACGTCCGCCGGGGGCCCCGTATCGGTTCAGGCGACGGTTATGAGGCGGCCGCTTTGAAGTTCCATGCAGGTCAGGGGACCCCCGAAGACCGCCCCGGTGTCCAGACCGACCCTTCCCGGAAAGACGAAGGGTTCCCTGAAAGGGGTGTGCCCGAAGACCACCGTCTTTCCGAAGTCGTAAACGGACTCCAAAAAATCCCCCCGGATCCAAAGGCAATCCTCTTCCGACTGACGTTCCAGGCAGGTCAGGGGACCCCCGAAGACCGCCTCGGTGGCCAGACCGACCCTCCCCGGAAAGACGAAGGGGTCCCTGACAGGGGTGTGCCCGAAGACCACCGTCTTTCCGAAGTCGTAAACGGACTCC
>JAITKT010000226.1 GCA_031278225.1 Deltaproteobacteria bacterium | reverse complement strand
TTCCCCGGTTTCGCCGATTCGGGCCAATCGGGCGGGGGGCGGCGCGGGTGTTTCCCGTCGCGACCCCCGGAGAGACCGCGGCGGCAAGGGACGGAAAAAAGGGCTTTTCGAATTCACTTTTGACCGCCGGGTTTGTTATCATTGTCACGCGCGGACAACCCCTCGGACGCCGGGCGCGAAACGCCCGTTGTTTTCGGTGTCCGTTTTCGTTTTTCGCGCGGGATTCCGAATGAATCCCCCGGCGTCTTCCCTCTCCGAGCCAATCGGCCCGAGGCCGAAACAACGGAATCAAGCGAATCGGCCGAATCCGCCGAATCAGCCGAATAGGCCGAATCGGCCGAATCCGCCGAAAAAGAAACGCGCGAAAACGTCGCGCCCGCGGGGCATCCCATGACCAGTCGCATAAAATTGCTTCCGGAACACATCGTGAACCGCATAGCCGCGGGCGAGGTGGTGGAACGCCCGGCTTCCGTGTTGAAAGAGCTGGTCGAAAACAGCCTGGATTCCGGGGCCTCGAGACTGGACATAGAGTGCGGGGAAGGGGGAAAGTCCCTGATCCGGGTGACCGACAACGGCTGCGGCATGAACCGGGAAGAGCTCTTCCTGTGTCTCGAGCGCCACGCCACGAGCAAGCTCCGGGCATACGAGGACCTCTCCGAACTGAACACCCTGGGCTTCCGGGGGGAGGCCCTCCCCTCCATCGCTTCCGTGTCCCGTTTCTCAATCGTGAGCTCCCCGGGAACCGGGGAAGGAGGCCACAAGCTCCGCGTCGAGGGGGGAAAGATCCTGGGGATGACGCCCTTTCCCGCCAACAAGGGGACCTCGGTGGAAGTCCGGGACCTTTTCTTCAACGTCCCGGCCAGACGCAAGTTTCTCAAGACCACGCCCACGGAGGAGGCCCACGCGATTGACGCGGTCCAGCGCTACGCGTTGTCGAGGGACGACCTCGCGATAACCTTCGTTTTGGACGGCAGGACCGTTCTCTCGGTCCCGGCCAAACAGGACTTCCGGGCGAGACTCCACAAGATCCTCGGGGAAAACGCCGCGAAGAACCTCATCCCCTTTTCCCTCGAAAAAGGGGGCGCGAGCGTGCGGGGTTATCTCGGAACCCCCGACAACCACACCAGGGCCTCCTCCTCCCTCTACCTGTACGTGCTCGGAAGACCCGTGAAGGACAGGCTCCTCCTCCGGGCGGTGACCCAGGGCTACGGAAAGACCCTCGCCCCGGGACGCTATCCCGTGGGCGTGGTGTTTCTGGACCTCCCCCGCCGGGACGTGGACGTGAACGTCCATCCCGCCAAAACCGAGGTGCGCTTCAGAAACGGAAGCCGGATCTTCGCGCTCATGGGCATGGCGGTTTCCGGGGCCGTGTCTGCGTCCCCCTTGGGAAGGACCCCGGAAGCGGCGGGGGAGAGCCCCTTTCGCCCGCGGGGGACCGAAGGGTTTTCCGGTCCGGGGAATCCCGACCCGCCGCGCGAGACGTCGATTCCCGGAAAGGCTCGCGGGAGCCGAGGGTTTCCGGATCCGGACGGGGATTCGGACCGCGATTGGGACGGGGATTCCGATCTCGACGCGGGGCCGGGCGCGGGCGAAAGCCATCCGACGGGACACGGACCCGCGCCCCGGACGAGGGAACGGACGCCCTCCAGCTCCCCCTGGGACCCGAACCTCCTTTCCAAACTGGTCCCCCCGCGAAACGACTCCCCGGAGGGTAAAAACTTCTTTCGCCAAAGGGGGGAAGATTCCCTCCGGGAACTTCTCGGGGTGAGTGACGACGCCCCCAAACCCTTGGCCCAGTTGAGGGAGACTTACATACTCGCCTCTTTCGGCGACGGGCTCCACATAATAGACCAGCACGCGGCCCACGAAAGGATCCTCTTCAACCGCCTCAAGAAACAATGGCTCGAGGGAGGCATCCCCTCCAAGAACCTCATCTTCCCCGAAACCTTCGACCTCTCCGCCCAGGCCGGGGTGGCGGCGGCCGAGCTGGACCCGGGGCTCCGAAAGCTCGGCTACGAGATCGAGCGCTTCGGGGGACCGACCTTCGTGATGAAGGCCATACCCGTCCTCCTGGACGCGGACAAGGCCAAGGAAGCTCTTTTGGAGATCCTGAACGGGGCCCAGAGAAACGTGATGGACCACGGGGACGGCACCCTCCGGGGCCCCCTGGAGGAGGTCTCGGAGTCCTGGCTTTATTCCATGGCCTGCAGAGCCGCCATCAAGGCCGGACACTCCCTCACCCCGAGGGAGATGGAGGTTTTGATAAACGACACGATCGAGGCCGAGGCCGGGGGCTTTTGCCCCCACGGGAGGCCCTCTTCCCTGACGATTACCTACAACGAACTGGAAAAGAAGTTCGGAAGAAAGTGAGGCGCGCCCGCGGTTTTTCCGGGGCGCCCCGGAAAATAATCGTCAACGAATAAGCGGCGAACACCCGCGCGCGTTTTTGGGTTATTCTGGTCAGGCGGGTCGCTCGGACGGTCGCCGGGGCGGTCGCGCCGGAGCGGACCCGCGGGCGGACGCCCGGGCCGCCCCTTTTCACGAAAACCAATTCCCCGGGGGAGGGTTTCCGCCCGACCCCCGAAAACCCCCGGGCGCCGAATCCCCGAAAAACAAGCCCGCGAACGAAAGAAGAAGCCATGCGCGCCGCGCGACTCACGCCGAGAAAAAGATCCGAAACCTCCCCGAACCCCCGCGGGCCCGCGGAACCGCGCCGTTCTTTCCCCGCGCTTTTCCCCGCGCCCGTCATGGCGTTCGTCCTCGCGGCCTTCGCCCTTTTCGCCGGGGCCGGGGCCTTCGCCCAAAGCCCGACTCAAGACCCGGCCAAGGAAGCCCTCCCGGCCAAGGTCGCGATATACACGGCCACGGGGGGCACCACGGTGGCGCTGCCCCTCATGGGGGCCTTGAAGAAGGGCTGGCCCGGGACCGAGGTGGAGCTGATCGAATGGAAAAACCTCGACGACCTCAAGGGTCTCGCGCTTTCCGGGAAGGGCGACTTCTGGCTGGGGCATCTGGAGAGCTTGGCCCTGGCGGCCGGGAGGGGGGCTCCCGCGGTCCTCGTGAGCGTCACGGCCTGGAAAAAATTCTATTTCGTCTCCGGAAAACTCGAGTTCGAGCCGGGGTCGGCCCCGGTCCGGCCCAAGGACCTCGAAGCCCTTTCCGCTTACTTGAAAAAGAAAAAACTGACCCTCGCGACGGCTCCCCAAAACAGCCCGGCCCAAGGCATAGTCGACAAACTCGGAGCCTTGGGGGGACCATCCTTCGAGCTCGAGGGCCTTCCGCCCCAGCAGGTTCTTCTGGAGCTCGCGACCGGAAGAAGGCCGTGCGCCCTTTTGCCGGAACCCATGGCGACCGTGGCCCTTTCCAAAAACCCGGACCTCGGGATCCTGGCGAATCTGGAAGAGGAATACGCGAAAATGACCAAGGGCCTTCCGAGGCTCCCCCAGGCGGGGGTGGCGGTCAACGCGGCCTTCGCCGCGAAACACCCGGGCCTAGTCCGGGAGCTCGCGACCCTCATGAGGGAGTCCGCGGAGGAGATGAAAAACATGAGCCCGGCGGAGATCGTGTCCCTCCTTCCGCCGTCGGTCGCGGAAAACCTCGGAAGGGAAAACCTCGAGAACTCCCTGAAAAGGGATCCGATCATGGCCGTTTCGGCCGCCGACGCATTTGGGGAGATCGAGGCCTTCCTGTGCGTCGCGACACCCGAACTCTGCCGGGACGGAAAACTCGACAAGGCCCTGGACGGTTTCGTTCACGGGGCCCGGTGACAATGAATCGTCCTCGTCCCGTCCCCGGCGTCCCCCGGACGGAAACCATCGCGAACGCTTGAAAAACAAACCCCGAAAAACGAAAGGCCACCCGGCATGAACGCGACCGGGAGCGCTTCCGCGCGTTCCAAAAAATTCGCGAACGTCCTTTTCACCTGTCTCGTCTCCGCCCTCATTTGGGCGGCCCTGGTGAAGACGGCCAACCTGTGCCTGGGTTCCGCCATGACCCCGGGTCCCGCGGCGATTTTGAAAAAATTCGGGGCCCTTCTTTTTTCGGGGGAGATGTTGAGGGAAATGGGTCTCACCGCGGGCCGGGGACTCGTCGGGGTCTTTTTCGCGAACGTCCTGGGACTGGTCCTCGGGGTCTTGGCGGGAAAGTTCGGGTTTCTTTTGAGACTCACGGCGCCCCTGGTGTCGGGGATCCAGTCCTGTCCCCCCATAGTCTGGATAGCCTTCGTGATGGTCTGGGCGGGAACCGGTTCCCTCGTCCCCGTCGCGACCGTCTTCGCGGCCACTGTCCCCTTCGTCTTTTCCAACACCGCCCAGGGGGTCATGGGACTCCCCCGGAGGATCCTCCAGACGGCCAAGATCTACGACGTCTCCCCCGCGAAGGTCTTCCGGCTCGTGACCCTTCCGGGGATCATGCCCTTCTGGCTCGCGGGCCTCTCCGCGGTGCTCTCCACCGCCTGGAAGGCCGCCGCGGTGGCGGAGTACATGGGAAGCCGCGACGGGGCGGGGGCCAAAATCTATTGGAGCTACGCGAAACTCGACATGGAGTCCCTCCACGCCTGGGCCCTCGCCCTAATCGTCTTCGGCTTGTTGGTGGAATCCCTTCTCATCACCCCCCTGAGGGACAAAGCCGCCCGGATGGCGAGCCGGAGCGAGGCTTGCGTGAGATGACCTTCCTGCGGGCGCGGGACGTCCGGAAGAGCTTCGGGGAAAAGCTCGTCCTCGAAAACGTCACCCGCGACTTCCCCGCGGGAAAAATCACGCTTCTCTCGGGGCCCTCGGGCATCGGCAAAAGCACCATCCTCGAGATCCTCGCGGGCATGACCAAACCCGACGGGGGCCGGGTCGAGAGGTTCGGGAAGGTCTCCGTGGCGCTCCAGGACAACGCGATAATCCCCTGGCTCACGGCCGCGGGAAACCTGTCCTTCGTCGTCCCCAAGGGAACCCCCCCGGCGGAAAGGGAGCGGGCGATTGCGGACAAACTGAATTTCTTCGAACTCGACGGACGCTCCCTTCCCGGGGAGTTGAGCGGGGGGATGTTGAGGCGGCTCTGTCTCGCGAGGGCTTTCCTCTTTCCGAGACCGATTCTTCTTCTCGACGAGCCCTTCGCCTTCCTGGACGAGAGGTGGCATCGCGCCATATCCGGGCTCATGAAAAAATCCGCGGAGGAAGGGGCCATAGTCGTCATGAGCGGCCATTCCGAAAACGAAGCCCTGAGGGAAACGGCCCCCGGCCTCGAGGTCACAATCGAAATCGACCGCTCTCCCGTCATTGTCCGCGATTGACCGCGCCCGAACGGTCGCCCGCGGGAAACGAAACGATCCCGCGGCCGCGCCCGGGGGTTTCGAATGACGACGCGCGTTCGCCCGAAAAACCAAAGGCGGCCCGGGACGGGAAAAAACCGCCCCGGACCGCCTTGAGGGAAACTTGTCCCCTTGAGCGAAAGCCCTTCGAAAACGCCCCGAAACGACCGTTTCGAATCACTTCGCGTGCGAATTGAAAACCAACCAACCGCAGAGACCCACCGCCATGACAATCCAGAACGCCATGTG
>JAITKT010000046.1 GCA_031278225.1 Deltaproteobacteria bacterium | reverse complement strand
TTTCGCGAAAATGCCCGAGTCGAAGGACCGGGTTTTTCTTCGTTCGCGAATCCGCGGGCCGGATTTTTCGTCGCGATCGTCAGCGGAGCAGTCTGTAATCCTCGCCGTCGGGTCCCGGGGGGGCGTTGGGTCCGAATTGATAATAGTGTCCGCTGCACAGGGCTTTTTTGTCGGGTATTTCCGACTCGTCGAAAACGCCCGAAAAGGATTCGTACAATTCCTTCGCGTTTTGGGTGACGAGGAGTTTTTCTTTCGCCCGGGCGAATTTGTCGTTGGTCTGGAAACCGCAAAAGACGGCGGTCGATTCCAGACCGGACATGAAAAACAGGGTCTCCGCGAAACGCACGGGAACCCGGTATTTCAGGGACAAATCGCAAAAGGAGTAACGTTCGTCGAAGAAGCCGTCGCACGAGTCGGGAACGCGGTCGTCCGCGTCCTCGTCGTAAAAGGCGGCCGCCCGCGCGACGAAGAGGAGGAGCGTCGCGAGGATCACTCCCGGGATTGTTGATGTCGACTTCATGAAAAACGGACCTCCGTGTTTTTCAATCGGCCGCGACGGACGCGCGTGTCGCCGTCACACGTCGAAAACGGACGAACGGACGTCGCGGCGGAGCGATCGGAGCGAGCGGTCCCGTATTTTGTTTCCGAAAATGCCCCGCGCGTCCCCGGGGATCGGGGGACAATCGCGAACGGCGTCGCTTTGGAGAGTTTTGTCTCTTTTCAGCGGATGACCGTGAGGGGTTCGTGATAGCCGGCCTTGACCGTGACGTTGGGCCAGACCCGGGAATTTTGGCCCAGAAGGGTGCCGGGATTGGTGACGGTGTTGCAGCCGGTCTCCACGCCGTCGCCCAGGATGGCCCCGAACTTGCGGCGTTTCACGATGAGGGTTTCGCCGTCCACGGTGAAACGGAAGGGGAGGGAACTCATCTTGAGGTTGGCGAGCTTGGTGCCGGCGCCCAGGTTCACCCAATTGCCCAGGATGCTGTCCCCCAGGTAGGCGAAATGACCCGCCTTGGCGTGGTCCATCATGATGACGTTTTTCACTTCCGTGGCGTGGCCTATGAGGGCGTTGGAGGTGGTGAGGACGTTTCCCCGGACGTAGGCCCCCTGACGGACCGCGGTCTCGGGACCGAGGATGGTGGGGCCGGAGATCATGGCCCCGGATTCGATGAGGACTCCCGCCGCGATCTCTATCCGGTCGTCGGCCAGAAAGGTGCCGGGGAGGATGAGGGAGGCGTCGTGGAGCTCCTCGCCCTTGAGAAAGACCTTGAAGGTGCCCTCCGCGGAGTGGAGGTCGTAGGTCACGCCGTTGGTCATGATCTTCCCGTCGACTATGGCCACGGGAAGGGGAATGAAGCCGTTCTGGAACTTGCGCAGGGCGTGGACGTTGGGATTGATGACGGCTTCGACGAAATTTCCGATTTGGTCCAGAATGTCGTAAACGCGGTCGTAGTGGGAATAGAGCTCCCGGAGTTTGCCGTCCTCGGGGGGGGCGAAGAAATTGGAGGCGTTGTACCAGGGCATGGGGTTTTCTCGCCCCTTTCTCAGAAGTCCACGCCTTTTTTGGCGGGTATGCCGGCGTGATAGGCGTGTTTGATTTCGGTCATTTCGGTCACGGTGTCGGCGATTTCGACGATTTCCGCGGGGCAGCCCCTGCCCGTGAGGATGACGGTCAGTCCCTCGGGGCGGTTCTCCAAAAATTCCCTCATCTCGGCCACGGGGATGAGGCCCTTGTCGAGGGCGATGTTCACCTCGTCCAGGACGAGGAGGTTTTTGACCTTGGAAAAATCCCTCGCGAGGTCCATGCCCTCCTTCGCCATTTTGAAGTCGTCCTCGGTGGGGTTGTCCCTTATGAAGCCCAAGCCTATCCTCGCGTAGGTCACGGATTCGGGGTCCCGTTTTTCGAAAGACTCCAGAAAGCGGCTCTCCCCGGTGGGGGCCGATTTGATGAACTGAATCAGGGCGGTCTTGTGGCCGTGGCCCAGGGCCCTGACGAGGGTCCCCAGGGCGGCCGTGGTCTTCCCCTTGCCGGGGCCGGTGTTCACGAGAACCAATCCTTTGCCTTTCAAAACGACCCTCCGGACGCGCGAAGCGTCTTTGTTTTTTCGCGCCCGCGCGTCCGATTTCAATTCGGAACCCGTTTGGGTTACAATCGTTTCGGTTTGGCGGCGCGGGCATGGCGGTCCGCCCCGGGGCTTTTTTCGGTTTCGGCCCGGAACGGGCGGTTTCGGGTGGAAAACGCCCGGGATTTTTTCCTTTTTTTTTCGAAAATTTCCGGGGAAACGTCAAATCACTTTTTTCCGGCGTCCGCCGGGAACGTCACTTGACCAAAAAGAAGAAAGCGGGGGGTTCCTTCCCATGTGTGGCATTATAGGCATCTTGTCCGAAAAAAACAACGTGATTCCCGGGGTCATGGAAGGTTTGAAACTCTTGGAATACAGGGGTTACGACTCCGCGGGAATCGCGGCCCTGAACGCGGAGGGCGACATCGTCCGCCTGAGGGCCAAGGGAAAGCTCGAGGCCTTGAAACTCAAACTGGACGAAAACCCGCTTTCCGGAAACGCGGCCATAGGCCACACCCGCTGGGCCACCCACGGGGCCGCCACCGAGGAGAACGCCCATCCCCACGCGACCCGAAAAGTCGCCATGATTCACAACGGAATCATCGAGAACTACCTGGAGATCAAGTCCGAGCTTCTCTCCATGGGGCACGTCTTCGAAAGCCAGACCGACAGCGAGGTGGCCGTGCGCCTCTTGAGCCAGAAACTGGACGAGGGCCTGGGACCCGAGGAGGCCGTGCTCCAAGTGTTGAAAAGGCTCGAGGGGGCCTTCGCCCTGGTCTTTCTCTTCCGGGGGGCCCCGGATTTGTTGATTGGCGCGAGGAGGGGCTCTCCCCTCGCCATCGGTTACGGCGACGACACCCTCTGCCTGGGCTCCGACGCCATGGCCGTCGGCCCTTTGTCCAACCGCATATCTTATTTGGACGACGACGACTGGGCGGTCCTGAAAAAAGGGGAGGTCGTCGTCAGAAACAAGGAAAACGAAATCGTTTCGAGGGAAATAAAAAATCTCGACCCGGTCTTCCGTTTCAACTTGGGGAAAAGCGGCCACAGGCATTTCATGCTGAAAGAAATGCTCGAGCAGCCCCAGGTGGTGGGGGACACCCTGAAGACCATCCTCGAGTCCTCGGAAACCAGGATAACCCTTCCGGAGGAGCTCCCCTTCGACCTCGGGAAAGCCGCGCGCCTGAACATCGTCTCCTGCGGCACTTCCCACTACGCCTCGATGGTGGGAAAGTACTGGCTGGAATCCCTCGCGAGACTTCCCGTCGACGCGGACCTGGCCTCGGAATTCCGCTACCGGGAACCGGTCCTGGACCCCGGCTCGGTTTCGGTCTTCATCTCCCAGTCCGGCGAAACCGCCGACACCCTGGCCGCCCTGAGGCTCTGCGGGAGCCTCGGCGGGCGCACCCTGGGGATCGTGAACGTCAAGGGCTCGAGCATCGACAGGGAAGCCGACGCCTCCCTCCACACCATGGCCGGACCCGAGTTCGGGGTGGCCTCCACCAAGGCCTTCACCGCCCAACTCACCTTGCTGGCCGCCCTCGCCATAGACCTGGCCTCCAAAAGGGGTTTTTTGAGCCCCACCGAGGAAAACCGCCTCATAAGGCTTCTTCTCGAGGTTCCCAAGGTAATGGCCGAAATCATCGGTCTTTCCGAGGAGATAGCCCTCGTCTCCAAAAACGTCATAGCCCCCGCGAGCGACGTCCTTTACCTCGGGAGGGGGTTGAGTTACCCCATCGCCCTGGAGGGGGCCCTGAAGCTCAAGGAGCTTTCCTACATCCACGCCGAGGGCTACCCCGCGGGGGAGATCAAGCACGGCCCCATCGCCTTGGTCGACGAAAGGGTCCCGGTCATAGTCATCGCCCCCTCGGACAAGCTCTTTCCCAAGACCTTCTCCAACATGGAAGAGGTCCTCGCCCGGGCGGGGCAGGTGGTTTTCATCGGCGACGCGGCGGGAAGGGAGAAGATAAAATCCCCCTTGGCGGGCGCCATCGTGGTCCCCGAGGTCGACCCCTTCGTCGCGCCTCTGGTCTACGCCCTCCCGGTGCAGCTCCTGGCTTATCACGCCGCCGTCTTCAAGGGCACCGACGTGGACCAGCCAAGGAACCTCGCCAAGAGCGTCACCGTGGAGTGAGGGCCGGGGGGCGTCTTTCGGCTCTCCGGGGCGAAAGGGCGGGCCGCCGCCGGGTCTCGTTTCGGCAGGGAAAAACCTTTATTGTCATCGTGTGATGTTTTGTTTTTGATGTTTTTCACCTTTATTTCATCGTATATTCATTGAAAAAGGCCTTTTGGCCTTCGGCTTGTCTCCCGTTCGCCGCCTTTTCCGGCTCCTTTGGCCCCTCTCGACCCCCGCTCCCGAGATTGCATTTTTTTCCCCGATAACCTTATAATTTCCCAAAAGTTCCGGGGGGACCTTCCCGGTCTTCCCGTCCTTTCGGCCCTGGCGGCCTTTTTTTGTTTTTCCCGCCCGACGCCGTCCCTCGCGCCCCCTTTCCCCCTTGGCCCTCGCGGCCCTCGCGACCCTTCCGGCCTTCGGGAGAATCCGTTTTGTCGTTGTTTTCCCGTATCCGGGGGATGTTCCGAAAATCCCCGCGCTCGGTGTGAAATGGACAATTTATTGTACGAAGGCAAGGCCAAAAAGGTCTTCGCCACCGGGGTCCCGACGGAGGTCCTGGTCTGGTTCAAGGACGACGCCACGGCCTTCAACGGGGAGAAGAAGGGGGAAATCGCCTCCAAGGGCCCCGTGAATCTCGCCATAAGCGCCCACTTCTTCGGGCTTCTCGCCGGTAAGGACGTCAAAAACCACTATCTGCGGACGGTCGACGAAAGGACCATGCTGGTCCAAAAGGTCTCGATCATCCCCCTGGAAGTGGTCGCGAGAAACATCGTCGCGGGGAGCCTCGCGAAAAGGCTGGGCTGGCCCGAGGGCAAGGAACTCGCGGAACCCGTCGTGGAGTTTTATTACAAAGACGACTCCCTGGGGGACCCCCTCATAAACGAGTGGCACGTCCGGGCCCTGGGGGCCGCGACCCGGGAGGAGCTCGGGGTTTTGGCCGAGACCGCCCTGAGGGTCAACGGGATCCTCTCGGAGCATCTCGCGGGGAAGGGCGTGAAACTCGTGGACTTCAAGCTGGAGTTCGGGAAGAACTCGGCGGGCGAGATCCTCCTCGCCGACGAGATAAGCCCGGACACCTGCAGGTTTTGGGACGCCGAAACCAATCGCAAGCTCGACAAGGATCGTTTCAGAAGAGACCTGGGGGACGTGTCCGAGGCCTACCGGGAAATCCTGGGCCGCCTGAAAGGAAATGAATCGGCATGAAGCACAAG
>JAITKT010000042.1 GCA_031278225.1 Deltaproteobacteria bacterium | reverse complement strand
AAGCTGTCGGCGCGTTTCGAGCGCTTCCGTTTCTTCGGAAGCCCGGGGAAACGTTCATCCTTTGGGCCGGATTGTATCAGACATTCGATTTGTCCGCCACCGGCGACGTTTTGACCCGTAGTGAACGCGATTGTCCCTCCGGCGCCGGGGGATTGCGAACTCGTCGCGGCCCGGCGAGAGAATCGACCGTCTCCCGTCCGGTCTCCTTTGGGGCGTTTGTCTCCCCGACGCCGCTTCGGCCACCGACGCGCCCGGGTTGTCTTTCGAATGTCGCGAAGTGAAATTTTTTGGCAAATTCCCTTACGCGGCTTCACGCGCCGCGGTCCGGCCGTAATCGTCGGTCCAATCCCGATGGTCGAAACGCGCCTGCGATTGGCCCGACCGCGGGGCCGCGCGCCACCGTCGGACCGTCTTTGTTTGCCGCGTCCCGTTTATCGAAACCATCCGGCGATTTCCCGCGCTTCGCGGCGACGCGCGCGACGGTCCGGCCATTACGGGCGGACCAATCCCAATGGTCGAAGGCCGTTTTCGTCGTCGTTCGGGGGGTTTTCGGGTTTTACGCGCGTTTCGCTCGTGTTTCCGGGGGGTTTTTCGGCTCGTCTTTCGGGTCTCGGGCAGACTCGGACGGGGGGAGGGGGAGGGCGCCCGGGGGCCCTTTTCCCCCGGAAAAGAGGGTTTTTCCCGCTCGCGCGAAGATTATTTTCGCTTTTTTTCGCCACCGTCATGTCCCTTTTCCCCTCCTTCGGGGGGAAACCTCGAGCGGACAATCTCTCAAACCCGAGGTCTTTTCGATTAAAACCGGATGTTCCCGCGACCCGGTTCGACCATTGGTCCGGGCGGGGCTTGCTCCGCGCGTGAGGGTCATTTGGCGGGAAGGGCGGGTTTCCGCCGTATTTTCGAAAACGGAGGGCCCTTCATCCGGAGGGGTTTTTCGGGAACGGCGCGAGATGTCCCCGGACCCTCTTTCGAACCTCAAGGGTTTCTCGAGACCCGTTGGGAGGTTTTCGAGGGATCCCCGGGAATTTTCCGCGGGTTTGGCCAAGGGGATTCGCAAGGTGATTCGAGTGCTTTCCCGGAATGCGAAAAATCCCGGGAGATTGGATTTAAGCCATAATTTCAAAGGGTTACGATTAAAGTAAACCGGTGTTTCCGACGATGGGATAAAAGAGAGATTCCCGGTGGGCCGGTCCTGCCCGCGAGGTTTTCCCGCGGGAGCGGGTTCCGCGCTCGCGGGGAGTCTCGGGGGCTTTCCCCGGCGGGCGGGCTTTGGCCTTCCCGGGGGAAGATTTTCCGCGTCTCGCGCTTTTTCGCGCGGCGGGATGCTTCGAGGCGGCGAAAAACGTCCCGAAAGGCCGCGGGCCCGGGGGAACGAATCGGGTTCGCGGGGTTTTCGGGGATTAACCGACGAATTTTCGAGGTGACGAAATGTTGGATTACGGAAAAGGCGTGGCGCTCGGCGGCTTGAACATCAAGAGCGGAAGTTTGTATCTCGGGTCCAAAAACAACGGCGTTCAGACCAAACTCGCCAACAGCGTCTTAAGAATCTCGGGGACGGAAAGCGCCGCGGGCTCTTCCTCCAAAGAGGCGGCGGCGGCCAAGGACACCCTTTCCAACAACTTCGCCAAGAGCCTCCTGTCCAATCTCGTCATAGCCAACAACCTCCTGGACGCCAAAAACAAGCACTCCGACGAGGAGAACGAGGCCCTGGTCGACTCGGTGGTCTCGGTGGTGGAAGAGGTGAAGGAGGAGTTCGGGGACGTCGAGGCCAATCATCTCATGGCGAAGATCCTCCTCAACACCGAGGGGGGAGTGACGGAAAACAGGATAACGGCGGCGATTGGCGAATTCTTCGTCTCCGTCAGGAATTCGGCCTACGAGAAACTCAACGGCTCCGGGAAGACCCAGGAGACCGTCGACGAGGCCAACCTGATTTTGAAGAAATTGGGCGACATGGCGGAGTTCCTGAACGAAGGGGATCCCGGCGCCGCCGCGGACGCCAACGGCAAAAAGGCGGTCTCGTCCCTTTCGGACGCCTTGAACGGCTATTTCGCCCCGGAAAGGCAGCTCGACGCCGACAAAAAGGTCTTCACCGCGAATTTCGATTTCGTGAAAGCCTCCGAGGCGGAAGCCTTGAACGCGAGCGCCTCGGGCGCCGTCGGCGCGCGGGAATTTTACCTCACCAAGGCCGAACTGGGCGCGGACGCCGTGGCCGCCGCGGTGAACTACCTTTCCGAAGTCCTGGGCGAGGAAGAAGCGGCCGCGGTCATCGAAAACCTGGAAGAGGACGAGGACATCCTCAAGGCCGTGGAAGAGACCAGAAATTACCTGAGTTCTTTGGACACCTTGGCTTCGACTCAAGCCGGAATCGAGTCCGCCGCCGAAGCCGGCGCGGTCGCCGCGGCGAAGACCGGGGAGGAGGAAGACACTCTTTCCAAAGCCGAGGAAACCAAAGCCGGAATCGCGGCCGCCAGGCTCGTGACCGAGGTGGCGGAGAACTCCTCCAAAATCGCCCTTTTCGACAACTTTCTGAACACCACCCTCGTCGGATCCTTAAACGAGGTCGCGAAAGAGGACGAAGCCGTCGGAACCCGTTTGAGGACCCTGGTCTCGAGCAAGGTGGGCTTCGAGGTCTCCGCTCTGAGCGCCGTGGCTTTCGGCGGCTGGCCGGGAACCGGAACGGTGAGCGTGGCCGGGGTTTCCGTGTCCCTCGGCTACGAAAAGACCCACACCCTGAGCGTGAACGAGAACAACGAGATAGAGGCGGTCGAGTCCGAGAGCTTCACGATAAGCGCTTCCTTCGTGAACGGGACGGTTTCGGGATTGGG
>JAITKT010000227.1 GCA_031278225.1 Deltaproteobacteria bacterium | reverse complement strand
GGTGTGGATTGTCGTAACCCGAAGCGGTGGGATTTCGGACGCGGGGATGATTGGTCGAGGGTGTTTTTCGGAGGCCGGTTTTTTACGACGCGGCGGGGGCGGGGGTTCGGCCAAGGGAGCAAATCCTCGCGTCTTTAAGCTTCGCGCCGCGTTCCCCGTTTCTCCGCGACCGCGACGATTGGTCCCGGAGTTTCACCGGGTTCGATTAACGGGCATCGGAGCTCGTTGGGAACTTCCGCGCGGATTATCGAGTCGCGCCGCCGTCTTTTTCCCCGGACCCCGGGTTGTCGCCGAAAAACTTTTTGGGCGATGGCTTTGAGGCTCTTTCGCGATTTCCTTAGACCTTTCGCGGGGGGCCGTGAAATCCCCTCGAAATCGGGAGTTCGCGTTTGTCGCCGATTAAATTCCTCGCGACCTCGACGGGGCAAGCCCCGGGGGAACGCCATGGACCGGTCGGCCTTGGCCGCCTCGCGCGAAACCGTCCGACGGCATTTCCGGAATCCGGGGAACCCGCGGTCGTTTTTTTGGGGGGGACGCGGCTTCGGCCCGGTTCGATCCGCCCCCCCCGCGCCCGAGCCCCGCCCCTTGCTCCTTCCTTCCGCGACTCTTCCCCCGAAACCCGACTCGATCTCATTTTGAGCCCGCCTTCGGCAGCGATTCATCCAAGGGGTCCGGGAACGCGACTCTTTTCCGCGGTTTCCGAAACCGGGTTTCGCGGGAGTCCGGGGGCTCATTTTTTTTCTAAATACGCGATATTAAGTTATTTTAAGCGTAAATAACTTTAAATCATTAATTTAAACGGCGGAAAGCGTTCGACGGGACAAAGGAAACTCGGGGGAATGTCGCGGCCCGGGGGCGCTTTCCCGGGTTTATTGACCGGGCGCCGGTCCGCGGTTCCGGGGGCTTGGGAGGCCGGCCGCGATTTTTCGGGCCGGAAAACTCTCTTTTCGGGGATTTCCGTTGTGATTTCGGATTGTCGCGAAGTCGGAAATGTGATATTTTCGGATCATAAGGATAATTTACCGAAAAGACCCCGTCATGCCCGAAACCGGCCTTTGGCGGTTTCCTCCTCCGGCGTCGCGCGGGGGTTTTCAAGAGTGTTGTCGGAACGAAAAGACGATTATTTCAGTCCGCGTTTGACCTTTATTCGTTCGCGCCGTTCGCGGGACGCCGGAAATCGAATTTTCCGGCGCTTTCGCGGGCCCAATCGCCTCGCGGCCGCCGGGGATTCGATTCCCGCGCGGTTTGGCGGGGGATCCGGTGACCGGGAGGTCTTTCCGATTTCGGGAAGGCCCCGGGGCTCACCTCATTCTTCGCGCGAACAAAGGGTCCCAATCGCGGTCGCGCGCGGCCCGGGCCCGGCCCCGGACGTCTCAGGACAGAGGGAGTGGGAACATGACAACAGAAAAACCGGAAAAAATTTTGAATTTGTGGGCCCCGATCTCGGGGCTCATGGTGCCAATCACCGATGTCCCCGATCCCACCTTCTCGCAAAAGATGGTGGGGGACGGCATCGCCATCGACCCCATGAGCGAGGTCCTCAAGGCGCCCTGCGGGGGCTTGGTGTCGCAGCTGCATTCCTCCCGTCACGCGCTGACCGTGAGGACGCCCGACGGGATAGAGGTCCTGATGCACATCGGACTGGACACGGTGCTTTTGAAAGGGGAAGGCTTCACCGCCAAGGTGAAAGAGGGGGACACCGTGAGGAAGGGCGACGAACTCATCGCCTTCGACTCCTCGGTTCTGGCTCACAAGGCCAAGAGCCTCCTCACCCTGATGGTCGTGACGAACTCCGAAAAGGTGAGCGAGTTCAAGCCCTCGGAGGGAATGGCCGAAAGCCCGGACACCCTGGTCCTGGACCTGGTCTTGAAAAAAGACGCGGAGCCGGAAAAGGCCGCGGCCCCGAAAGCCGAAATCGAGACCCTCGAGTCCGAACCGCTGGTCATCCCCAACCCCGCGGGGATCCACGCGAGGCCCGCGGCGGTTCTCGCGAACAACGCCAAGCGTTTCTCGTCCGAGCTCACCCTTTCCAAAGAGGGAAAGACGGCCAACGCCAAAAGCGTCGTGGCCGTCATGGGACTCGAGACCAAACAGCACGACAGGGTGATCCTCAAGGCGGTGGGAACGGACGCGAGGGCGGCCTTGGAGGCGATCGCGCCCCTCATCAGGGCGGGACTCGGGGACAACGTCCACGAAAAGCCCCCGGAGCCCGCGCCCGCGCCGGTCAAGGCGGAAAAACCCCGCTCCGGGGACCCGAACCTGCTCCTGGGCGTGTGCGCCTCCCCCGGACTCGCGACGGGTCCCGTGTTTCAACTGAGGCAGGCCGAGATCGAGACCGAGGAGGAGGGCAGGGGTCCGGAAGTCGAAAGGAAGGCCCTTCTCGACGCGATCGGTGGCGCGAAGGAAGAGCTGAAGACTTTGCAGGACACCCTCCGGAAGAGGGCCGACACCGAGAAGGCCGCCATATTCGCGGCGCACGGGGAGCTCTTGGAGGACCCGGAGCTCGGGGTCGTCGCCGAGGACCTCATCAAGGAGGGGAAGAGCGCGGCTTTCGCCTGGAGGACTTCCTACGAGCGCCAGGCCGAGGCCCTTTCCAAACTGGACAACCGGCTCCTGGCCGGAAGGGCCAACGACATCAGGGACATCGGACGAAGGGTGCTTTCCCGCATCGTCGGGGAGAAGGCCGTCAAGGCGAGCTTCCCAAAGGGGAGCGTCCTCGTCGCCGAGGACCTGACCCCGTCCGACACGGCGGGCTTGGACAAGAACGAGGTGGGCGGCTTCTGCACCACCGGGGGGAGCTCCACCTCCCACGCCGCGATCCTCGCGAGGGCCATGACCATTCCGGCCATCGCCGCCATCGAGGAAAGGGCCCTGGAGATCCCCGACGGCACCCCGGCCATCCTGTACGGGGACAAGGGAAGACTCAGACTGAATCCCCCGGCGGACGAAATCGCGAGGGTAACGGACGCCCTGAACAAGGCGGGGGAGGCGAGGAAAAAGGAACTCTCCGAGGCCGCCCTTCCCGCGGTGACAACGGACGGCCGCGGGATCAAGGTCGTCGCTAACAGCGGGTCCGCGACCGACGCCGAGGAGGTGCCGGGCCTGGGCGGGGAAGGGGTGGGACTGCTCCGCTCGGAGTTCTTGTTTTTGCGGAGAACCGATCCCCCCTCCGAGGAGGAGCAGGCCGCGGTCTACGCCGCCATCGCGAAAATCCTCGGGCCCGACAGAGACCTCGTGGTGAGAACCCTGGACGTGGGCGGGGACAAGCCCCTGGCCTATCTCCCCATGCCCGCGGAGTTGAATCCCTTCCTGGGGGTGAGGGGCATAAGGCTCACCCTCGCGAACACCGAACTCTTCCGGGCCCAGTTGAGGGCCATCCTGGGAGCCGCGGGCTTCTCCAGACTCCACGTGATGTTTCCCATGGTCTCCTCCGCGGACGAGTTCAGGGAGGGGAAAAGGATCCTGGAGGAGGAAAAGGAAAAGCTGGGAGTCACCGCTCCCGTCAAGGTGGGGATGATGGTGGAAGTGCCTTCCGCCGCGGTCCTGGCCGACGCTTTGGCCAAAGAGGCCGATTTCTTCTCCGTGGGGACGAACGACCTCACCCAGTACACCCTGGCCATGGACAGGGGGCATCCTCAGCTGGCCAAAAAGGCCGACGCCGTCCATCCGGCCGTTCTGAAACTCATCTCCGAAACCGTCAAGGGCGCGCGCGCTCACGGAAGGTGGGCGGGGGTCTGCGGGGGCGTGGCCGGGGACATCCAGGCCTTGCCGGTGCTCGTCGGATTGGGAGTGGACGAGTTGAGCGTGAGCGCCGCGGTGATGCCTTCCGTGAAGGCGGCGGTCCGGAGGGAGGATTACGCCGAATGCCGAAAGCTCGCGGAAAAGGCCCTCGGGATGTCGACCGCGGCGGAAGTGAGGGAGCTTTTGGCCGATCATCAAGACAAAAAGTAGAGGGGGGGGAAAATGTTCAAAAACTTTTTCACGTTCTTGCAGCAGATAGGAAAATCCATGATGCTGCCCGTGGCCATTCTCCCGGTCGCGGGAATCCTTCTGGGAGTGGGTTCCTCCGGATTTTTCTGGATCCCCGACATCGTGTCGCAGGTCATGAAGGCCGGGGGCTCGGTCATCTTCGACAACCTTCCCCTGATCTTCGCCATAGGCGTGGCCCTGGGCTTCACCAAAAACGACGGCACCGCGGCCCTTTCCGCCGTGGTGGGCTTCCTCGTGATGGTGATAACCATGGGCGTCATCGCGACCCAGGTCCTGGGCATCGAGGAGGAACACCTCTCGAACGTCCTCGGCATCAGGTCCGTCGCGACGGGCGTCTTCGGGGGCATCATCGCCGGGGGGATGGCGGCGGCGCTTTTCAACCGTTTCTACAACATACGCCTTCCCGCGTATCTGGCCTTCTTCGCCGGGAAACGCTTCGTTCCCATAATAACCGGCCTCGCGGCCATCGTCCTGGGGGTGGCCCTGAGTTACCTCTGGCCTCCCGTCCAAAATTTGATAACCGTCTTTTCCAACTGGGCGGCCTATTCCAACCCGATCCTGGCGTCGGCGGTGTACGGCTTCGTGGAGAGGCTTCTTCTCCCCTTCGGGCTCCAGCACGCCTGGAACGTGCCGTTCTTCTTCGAGATCGGTTCCTACGTGGTTCCCAACACCGGCATCGTCCTCCACGGGGACATCACCCGCTTCTTCGCGGGCGATCCCACGGCGGGCATCTTGAGCGGCGGCTTCCTCGGAAAAATGTGGGGACTCCCCGCGGCCGCCATAGCCATGTGGCAAACCGCCAAGCCCGAGAACAAGACTTACGTTGGCGGCATCATGCTCTCCGCCGCCCTCACCTCTTTCGTGACCGGCATCACGGAACCCATCGAGTTTTCGTTCATGTTCGTGGCCCCGTTCCTGTATCTGTGCCACGCCTTCATAACCGGAATCGCCTTCGCCCTCATGAACTTTTTGGGAGCCCACGTGGGTTACACCTTCTCCCAGGGCGGCATAGACTTCCTCTTGTATTACGCCAAGGACACCAAGCCCTGGGTGCTCTTCATAGTCGGACCCCTTTGGGCCCTTTTGTATTATTTCCTCTTCATGGCGTTGATTAAGATCAAAAATTACAAAACCCCCGGAAGGGAAGACGAGGCCGCGGCGTTCGAGGGCGCGGAGGCCGGCGAATCGGGGACCGTCGCGAAAAAGCTGGTCCTCGCCTTCGGCGGGAAGAGCAACATCACGAATCTGGACGCCTGCATAACCAGGCTCAGGGTTTCCGTCGACAAGCCCGAGAAGGTCAATTCGGGTCTTCTGAAAGAACTGGGCGCGGCCGGGGTGGTGGTGGCCGGAAAGGCCGTCCAGGCCATATTCGGCACCAGGGCCGGAAATCTCATGAACGACATGCAGGATTACATGAGAACGGCGGGAGACGAGGCCGAGCTCGGCGAAAAAGAACTCGCGGCCCTCCGCGGGGGGGATTCGTCCCCGGCCGCTCCGGCCGAAGCCCCGGCGGAAGACGTCGACGAGGAAACCTTAAACCTCTTGAGGTCGCTCCTCGGAGGCGAGGACAACATAAAAAGCTCGGAACCCGTCGCGATGACCCGTCTGGCTCTGAGGCTCAAGGACGTCTCGAGAATCAAGACGGAGGACGCCGCCGAAAAAGGTTATCCCGTCTTCTTTCCCTCGAAGGGCGACGAGATTCACGTGTTGGTCGGACCGCATCCGGAGAGGTTCAGGGCTTTGCTCCAAAAAATTTGAACGTTGACCCGCGAAAACGCCGTCGGGAACCCTCATGGGTTTTCCGGCGGTGTTTTTAATCGGGCGGGGTTTGAAATCGGCGTCTTTCCGGGTTTGACGCGGAGAACGGGGAGAACGGGAAGCGGGTTTTCGAAGAGTTCGGTCAAGTCGGGCATGCCGTCTCCGTCCGAGTCCCTCGTTTCGAAAACATTCACAATCGGGACCGGGGTTCCGTCGGCCGCTTCGTTGGTTCCGCGGGCGGTCAAGGGCTTCGCCCGCGACGGCTCGAGAGGTTCTCCGGCTTCGCGGGTCTTCTCGCCGAAGAGAATGACGTCTTCACGGTGGCGCGGCCTCTTCATTCCGGTCATAAACTCGAAAGACGTTGTCAGGATCTCCGTGATTACCGTGAATTCCGGGTATTTCGAGTCCGGTTCGTCGGGGTGGACCGATTTTCGTTCCGACGCGTCGATCGCCCGGCTTCGGGGAAATTCGGAAAGACGCGTCGGGAGTTCGCCGGGTTTGGTTTAAAAATTCTTCCGCATGCGCGACTTTATCGCGCGATTCGTTCAAATTGAAAGAGTCGAAGGGGATTCCGACCGCGAGAGACGGGGCGGTCCGGAAAACCGCGCGGTTGGTGCCCGGGCTCCGGGACGTTTTCGGATTCTCCCTTTCCGGATTTTCTCTCCGGAAGGCCCGGCCTCCGGAAAAAAGGCCTTCCCCGGAGACGCGAAACCGCCTCGTCATGTCGGTCGGGTTGACGCTTTTTCGGGAATGAGTCCGTGAGTTTCCCGATCGGCCCCGCCTTTTTCGGCCGGGACCGGTCATGGGGCCGGCAACTTTCCGTTCTCAATGGAATTTAAAATTCGTCCGACGAAAAACCGGGCCGAAAAAAACCCCGAAACCTTTTGCCGGAGCGGGTTTCGGGGATTTTTTCTTTTTGTTTCGAGACTGTCGATTTTAACGGATGGTGCCGAGGGACGGATTCGGACCGCCGACACCCGGATTTTCAGTCCAGTGCTCTACCGACTGAGCTACCTCGGCACAGTTGGCTTTATACTTTAAGCCGAGGTTTTTTGTCAAGACTTATGTCATTGTCCCGCCGCTTTGTCCGACAAAGTCCCTTCTTCCCGTCTTTCGCGGTTGTCGTCTTTTCGTCGTCTTTTCGCCAAACGGTTTCGGACGGGAACCCGCTCCCGTTCGGAAATTCCGGGAATTCCGGCGTTTAAGGGATTTCCCTGAAAAACACGGGTTCCCGGGGCGGGAAGGCCTCGGGGTGGAGGATGGCGGCGAGTTCCTCGCATATCTCGCCGAGTCTTCCGAAAGACTCGTAGAATATTGGTCTCGTCATGTAAGTCCGTCCGTTCGGGCCCAGAGGTTTTAAGGACGCCAGGTTTTCGTTGTACTTTATCAGATCCGCCTTGCTCTTGGCGTAATCGGCGAAGCCCGGGTACAGGAAGAGCACGTCGGCCTCCCTCCCCGACTCGACGAATTTCTCCAGCGACACCTCTATGGTCGAATCGCCCGGGAGGTCCTTGAAGAGGTACTCCCCTCCCGCGTTGCTCACGCTCTCCCCGACCCAGTTGTTGCCGGGTTCCACGAACACCCTTTTCTCGAAGATGACGGCCCACAGTGTCTTCGTCGGGGGGAGGTCCTTTACCTTGAGCCGCAGCTCCTTGATTGTCTTCTCGTAGTCCTCGAGCCAGGCTTTCGCCGGTTCCTCTTTCCCGCCCAGGGCGGAGAGCCAGGTCAGGAAAGCGAACCTCGCCTTGAGGCTGTTGTCGACGTTGGTGTAGGTGGCGGAAGAGGGGAGTTTCAACTCGTCGAGTATCGTCAAACTGCTCACGGACGGGGCGAAGACCAGGTCGGGGTTCAGGGCAACCAGCGCCTCGTAATCGATGGCGTTGTCCAGTCCCAAATAGGTTATCCTGTTGTTTTCGAAACCCCTCAAGATCTCGGGACTGACCCATTCCCGGGGGTGAGTGCTCACCCCTATGATGGACTCGTCCATTCCCAGGGTTATCATGACCCCGGCGTCGAACTGCCCGGAAGCCACCGCCACCCTCGACACCGGCACTTCCACGGTGTCGACGGGCGTGAAATTCTCGGGAGGACTTCCCCCTTCGGGCACCAGGGCCAACTCGCGCCCCACGGCGTCGAGGGAGAGCGCGTACCCGTCACCGGGTATTATGGCGTAAAAATCTTTCCCGGCCTCAAGCTCGGACATTTTGCGGGAAGTGACCAAAAAAGTCGCGAAAAAGGCCGCCAAAAACAAGATGATGCTTATGCCGAAGATAAGACCCATGAATCTCGCGTGGCTTTTCTTCGAGGGATCCATCGTCTCCGGAATCTCGCCCCGGTCCTCCCCGTCGATTTCCATTTCCTTCGCCGCCGCGGCTCCCGCTTTCGCGTCCGCGACCCGCGCGTTCTTTTCGCGGCTCTGATCCGGGCTTTTGACCGGCTCCGGACTTTCGGTTTTCGACTCTCCGGCGGTTTCGGGGGTTTTTTCCCCGAACCCGTCAAGAGTTTCCGGGGTCTTCTCCCGGGCCTTGTCCCCGTCGTTTTCGGGATTGTTCGTCATGGATTGCGCCTCGCTTTCCCGCCCCATCCGGGGAAGAAGGGTTTGTCTTCGATGACGGAATGTCCGTTTCGCCGATTTTCCCGGCGTCGTCCGCCGCGGCGGGACAAAACGGAAGAACGGGCCGGAGTGAGACGGAGCCGGTCGGAGTGAGGCGGAGCGAAACGGAACGAGTCGGAGCGGGCGGCGGGAAAGCCCGGGCCCCGGCTTCGGGGGAATGTCATGTCCGGCTCGACCGGGCGTCCGGGGCGAATCGCGGGCGTCGGCCCTTCGGGTCCCCCGCCGTCTCTCAGGGCGTTCCCGCGGTCGCGGTTCGGGGCGGGAGTTCGGGCGGCCGGTAGGGGGTCGAGACGTCGAGCTGGTAGTACTTGTCCGGGATGTTTATGTTGGTTGTCTCTATGTACCCCGACCCGAAGACGTAAGTGTCCTGGTAGACCAGAAGGACGTTGGGGAGGGGTTTTCCGCTCAGGCTTTCGTTCAGGTAGGTGCCGTTCCAGCGGGCGCCGGGGGAAAAGGCCCCCAGGGCGTTCAGGATGGCGTTCACGTCGCGCACGTCCGCGGTGCCCTCGGTCACGGCCTTTCCCAACTCCGCGAGACCGGAGGTCTGTATGAAGCCCAGGGGGTAGACCCAGGTGCCCAGGCGGCCGTCCCCGCCGGCCTCGCTAACCGCCTGACCCACCAGTTCCATCAACAAGGGCCACTGACCGAGGTAGGGCTCGAGATTCAGGTCGAAGGCCTCGGGGAATCCCGTGAGGGTGGAGGGGATGTCCGATTCCAGAAAAAAGCCCCCGAGTTCGGCCGCGCTCTTTATGATGGGCGCCGCGTGGGCGTCGTTGGTGGCGTAGAAGACCGTGTTCCGGCCGTATTTTTCCATCCAGCCCGGGTAGGCGTCCGCGATGAACCGGCGGGCTTCGTCGATCCCGACCTCAACGGGGTCCGGGGCCTCCTCGATGTAAAACCTCATGCCCAGGTCCTCGCTCGCCTGCCTTATGACGTGCCATTGGAGGTTGATGGACTCGTAATTCAGGTGCCTGTCGAAGGAGACGTAGACGAAGTTTTCGACTCCCAGTTTTCGGGCCATGTAGGGAAGGATGTACCCCCGGCTTATGTAGTCCGACATGATGACGAGGTCGGCGTATTTGGCCATTTCCTCCGCGCCGCCGTGGGGTTCCCCCGAAAGACAGAGGACCTCGGGTCTTTTCTCCTTTATCCTCTTGAAACCTTCGGCGGTCCCGTTGATGGACTGGTTCACCACCACGACCTTCACGAAGGGATCGTCGGCCATCCCGGCCACGAGTTCCTCCATCAGCTCCGGGGTGTTCAGATATTCGTCGGGGTAGGTGACGTGCTTGAGGTAGCCCCCCCGGTCCGCCGAACCGTAGACCTTCAGGAGCTGGATGGCCCCGAGGAAGTCGTCCATCCCCTGCGCGCCGTCGCCGGTGATGACCGCGATCCGGAAGGGCGCCGCCCCGCCGGGCCTGGCCGTGGCCGCGAAGAAGTCTTTGTATTTTTCCGGGATTTCCACCTTGGTGGTCTCGACGAGACCTTTCCCGAAGACGTAATTGTCCTGGTAAACCAAAAAGATGTTGTTGTTTTTGTTGGCGAAGGAATCGAAGTAGGGCCCGACGTTCCAGTCCGCGCCGGGGAGGACGGCTTCGTAGGAATTGACGAGGGCGTGGAGGTCGCGGGGTTTCACCTCTCCCAGGGCGACCAGCCTCGAGAACTCCACGAGGGCGTGGAGGTTGGCGTAGCTCACGGATATCCTCGCCGTCCCGATCCTTCCCCCGGCCCCCTTCCCGACGATTTTTTCCTCCAAAATTTCGATTATCCGTTTCCAATCGGTTCCCAAAGATCGGGGGTCGATTCCCAGGGCTTCCGGGTAGCCTATGGCGGGGGAGCCCATCTCCGGTTCCACGAAATAGCCCCCGTTTTCGATCACGGCCTTTATCAGGGGGGCCGTGTGGAAGGTGTTGGTGGTGAAAAAGGCGGTGTTCGGGCCGAGTTCCCGGAGCCATTTGGGGACGTTCTCCTCGTAAAAGCCCGTCACCTCCTCGAGGGTGGCCCCGAGGACGGGATCGGGCCCGAGTTCCGAACGAAACCCGAGGCCCAGGTCCTCGGAGGCCTCTTCCATGATGGCGAGTTTTCTCGAGATCCCCTCCACGGCCAGATGCCTCGGGAAGGAGACGTGGACCAGGGCCTCCGCCCCCATGCTTTTGGCGGTGTGGGGGATCAGGTAGCCCCTGGAGACGAAATCCTGGTTCACCACCAAGTCCGCGACCCCGGAGAGGGCCGACATGTCCTCGTGGGGGGAACTCACCGCGAGAAAGACGTCGGGTCTTTTCTCCTTGATTCGTTTGAAGGCGTCGTAAGTCCCGAAGAGTCCCTGGTTCACGAGGATGACCTTCATGAGGGGGTCTTCGGCGAGGGCGAGGATCTTTTCCGCGGCCTCCCGGTTTTCCCGCAGAAAGTTTTCCGGGAAGGTCAGGTGCCTTATCATGCCCCCGGCGTCCGCGGACCCGTACAACCCGACGAGCTCTTCCACCCAGGTCCGGGTGTCGTCGTTCCTGAAGTCGGAGACGGTGACGATCCCTATGTGGAAGTCGGGCTTGGGGCTGTTGGGGCCGGCCGGCGCGACGGTCGCCCCGGTCGGGGCGTCCCCGGTCGCGTCCCCGGTCGAGGTACCGGTCGAGGTCCCGGTCGAGGTCCCGATCCCCGGGGCGCCGGGGAGGGAGCTTCTCACGTTTTGGGATCCGCTTGAGTATATGAAGACGGCGGCGGCCAGAAAGAGGACGCCGACCGCGAGGATCGCGAGCGTTTTTCCGGCGTTTCGGGGGATGCCCTTCGCTTTTTCGGGCGGCCCGGCTTTTCCCCGGCCCCCCCCGGCGTCACCCCTCCCCGCGCCGTCTTTTGTTTCCCGATTGGCCCGGCTCTCTTTTTCTTCTTTTTCCGGAATGGCGGGTTCTGGCATTTTCGTTCACTTGACGGGTGTGTTGTTTTTTTTTTGTTTTTTGGCCTCGGAGTGAGTTTCGCGGCATTCCGCCGCGTCTTTTCCGGGGAACTCGCGGGCGGTTCCCCTTTCGGTCTTCGAACCGGTTTTTCGGGCGGACCCGACAAACCTTTTTCCGTTCCGGACCTCACCGAAAAAATCGGCGGGGCCGCGAAAACTTTGGCGACCGTCGGAGCCGGGCGGCCGCGGGAGCCGGGCGGTCGGGGCGGCCGCCGGTTCGAAATCGAAAGGCTCGGGAAAAAATCGAAAAAACGAATATGATGATTTGTGGCGTGAAATTCGGTGATTCGGGGAAGGAAAAGGTCCCGGCGCCGTCCGGCCGGAAGTTTTTCGCTTCGCCGCGCGCCCGCGGGGACGAGAGGTTTCCCCGGGGGCGACGGGATTTTCGGGTGTTCGCGATTCGACCGCGACGCTTTTTCGGGCGTCTTCGCGGGATCCGCGTTTTCGGCGTTCGAACAACCGGGTCGGTCCCGGCCGGCGGGCGTCGGAAAGCGGTCGGAAGCCCGAAAGAGAGTTCGCGGCGCCGGTTTCGGCGTCGTCCGGGGGGTCTTGTCCCGACGGATGCCGGGGAAGGCAAAAGGGACGAATCAAACGGCCGCGACCGCGACTCCGACTCTGAGGGTAAAATTCAAACTTCAAGATAACATAAACGGCGGCTTTTGGCAAACGGGGTTTTTCCGGTTTTCGCGCCCGGTTTTTCGCGGGTCCGTTTCTGG
>JAITKT010000489.1 GCA_031278225.1 Deltaproteobacteria bacterium | reverse complement strand
GCCTTGGCCCAGAACCAAGTGAAATTTCCGTAGATCTCCCCGTCCTCTTCCCTCTCCGGGGCCTTGTTGGGGAGACTCGCGGATCCGATGGCGATCCAGTTTCCCTTTTTCGCGGCCGTTTGACCCGGGTCCAGGAAGGCGTCGGGATTGACCCTGGAATCCATTGGGACGCCTCTCGTGGGAAGGGCCTTTTCCCCCCTCGTGATGGTGGCGGAGTGGCAGGAATCCGCGACGAAGATCACGAGGTCCGCGAGCTCCGTGAGTTCCCCCAACAAAACGTTCAGGCCGTCGTCCAGGAGGTCGAAACCGTCCGGGTCCTCGTCCCCCGCCTTGGCGGCGATTTCCCGTAGTTCGTCAAGATCGAGGTCCATGCAGGCGGATTTACCCGGACTCATCCCGGACCTGGATCCGTAAGTCACGAGGGTGGAGTCCAAGCCCCCGGTCCCCTCGTCCAAATTCAGATCGCAGGCCGTGGACCCGTGACCCGAGTAATGGATGTAGAGCTGGTCCTCTTTGGTCAGGATCCCCGCCATGTCCTTCATGGCCTTGATGACCCCCGAGCGGGTGGCCTCGGCGTCGATGAGCTTCACGACGTTTTCCGGGGGATAGCCCAGCCTTTCGACCAGGACCTCCTCCATGAGCGCCACGTCGTTCACCGCCCCCTTCAGGGGAGAGAAATAAGAGTTTTCGGGGTAGCCGTTTATCCCTATGAGAATGGCCCGTTTGGCGGCTTCCGCGTCGGTGACGCGAAGGAAACCCGAAAGAACGAACGCGAGGGCGAGGACGAGGATTGTTTTCGGGACGCGGTTTGTCCCGCGGTTTGTCCCGCGGTCGGGGACGCGTTCGGGCATGCGGTCGGACACTCGGCCGGACATACGGTTTGACATGGTTTTCACCTTTGTCGGCAATCGAAAGCGCGTTTCGTTTGGTCGTGTTTTGATTTTCGGGGGCCGGGTCGGGTCTTTTTTTGTTTCGCGAGCCTTCCGAAGGTTCCCGGTCGTTTTCGTCGTTCCGGGCCGTTCCGGGCGGTTTCGGACCTTCCGAACGTTCCGTTCGTTCCGACCGTTTTCGTCGTTTCGAAAGTTCAGTTTGTTCCGGCCGTTCCTCGCTTTCCGGCCGTTCCGGAAGTTCGGACCGTTTCGTCGGTCGGGGAGTCCGTTGGTCCCCTCGGGAAGAGAATCGTCCGGTCCGGGGGAAAGTCGTTCGGGACCTTCGCGGGGTTCGGGAGATTCGGAAAGTTCGGCGGGTTCGGGAGGTTCGGGAGCTTTCTTCCCCCCGGGACCTTCGTTCCCTTGAGAGGGGTTGGGGTCGGGACCGGGGGGAGGGTCCGAAAACCCGCGGGGCGGGTTTTCGAACCCTCCCCCCGGTTCTCCAGGGTTTTGTTTTTTTTCTTCTTTTTTTTTACCGATCCTCAGCGGGAGGGGTCCCTTTTTCCCCCTTCCGTCTTGCGGAAGAAGCCGGGGTTGGGGCCGAAGATCTCCTTCACGTGTTCCATGCCGTGCTTGCGCATCTTGAGTCCGGAAGCGCACTCCCCGAGCTCGGCCGCGGGGCCGCAGACCTGTTTGAAACCCATGCGGGAAGCTTCCCGGAGCCTGTCCTCCAGTCTTCCGACCCTTCTTATCTCCCCCGCGAGACCCACCTCCCCCGTCACCGCGAGGTCCTGGGGGAGAGGGCACTCGAAACAGGAAGAGGCTATGGCGAAGACTATGGCGAGGTCCGCGGAGGGCTCTTGGATCTTCACCCCTCCCGCGACGTTCACGAAGATGTCCCGATCGAAGAGCTTCAGGCGGACTTTTTTCTCGAGGACCGCGGCGAGCATGCTCACCCTGCTGGGATCGGCCCCGAGGGTTTGTCTCCTGGGCATGGGCAGGGGACTGGGACTCACGAGGGCCTGAATTTCCAGAAGAAGAGGCCTTCTGCCCTCAATGACCGGGGTCACGACGGAGCCGGCGGCCCCGTGGGGCCTTTCCGCGAGAAAGAGGGCCGAGGGGTTTCTGACCTCGCCCAGGCCTTCCCCGGTCATCTCGAAGACCCCCAGTTCGTTCACGGGACCGAACCTGTTTTTGAAGGAACGGAGGATGCGGACGGGTCTGTCCTTCTCCCCCTCGAAGTAGAGAACCGTGTCCACGAGGTGCTCCAGGAGTTTGGGACCGGCTATGTTCCCCTCCTTGGTGATGTGGCCCACGAGAAAGAGGGGCATGCCCTTGTCCTTGGCGAGGGTCGCGAGCATGGCCGCGGACTCCCGGATCTGACCGGGGCTCCCGGCGGCTCCGCCGAGTTCCGGAAGACGCAGGGTCTGGACCGAGTCCACGACCAGGATGTCCCAGTCGTTTTTGGCCTCCTCCAAAACCGCGGGGAGTTCGGTTTCGGAGAGGACGTGGATTCCCTTTGTCTCGAGACCCAGTCTCTCGGCCCTCAGGCACACCTGGGCCGGGGACTCTTCCCCCGTCACGTAGAGAAGTTTTTTCCCCTGTTTCGCCGCCCCGTCGGCCACCTGCAGCAAAAGGGTGGATTTCCCCACCCCGGGTTCCCCGGAAAGGAGAATCACCGCCCCCGGGACCAGGCCTCCCCCCAGGACCCTGTCCAGTTCCGAAAGAGACGTGGAGATCCTCTCGGTGTCCCCCTTGGGTACCTCGGAGAGGCGACGGACCCTGTTTTCCGTCGCGAGACGGGGGCCCCTTCCCGCGACTTTTTCGGTTATTTCCTCCCCGAAGCTGTCCCAGGCGTCGCAGTTGGGGCAACGCCCGAGGCTCACGGGGGACTTGTAGCCGCACTCGCGGCAGAGGTAACGGATTTTATTCTTGGCCATGCGTCTTTCGGTGGGGTCCGGGATGTGTCCCTTGTCGGTTCCGGAAAAGGGACGCGGGTTTGGGCGGTTCCCGCCTCGCGGGCTCCCCCCCGACGAAAGCCGGGGGGTCGGGGATCGAATTCGTCTCGGGCGGGACTAAACGATTTTAACGGAGCCCC
>JAITKT010000477.1 GCA_031278225.1 Deltaproteobacteria bacterium | reverse complement strand
GCCGTAAACCCGTCATCAACCCGCCATCAACCCACCCTCAACCCTCCGTCAACCCCGCTTCAACCCGGCGTCAACCCCGCGCGAACCCCCCGTCAAACCGCGAACTTCCGCGCCTATTTTTTCGCGCGCCGCCGAAAAATGTCAACCGAAAAAATGTTTGTCGCCAATTCCGGCGGCGGCGGCGCCGCGCGCGTGATAATATCCGGGAAACATCTCGAACCTCGCGAAAAAAAGGCGCGAAAATTTTCCCGTTCTTTCGAATGACGACGAAAGCCTTGACTATTCGCGGGCAAAGTCCCACAATGGAAGCCAGGCGCTTCCGCGCGGAAATCCCGCGACGAGGACGAAGTTTTCTTTTTTCCCGTTTTCGACGGCGCCCGGTTTTCGAACCCGCGCATAACCGCCCTTTCGTCCCCGCCGGCGCCGGCGAAGGCCGTCTCTTTGTTTCGCCGGGCGTTTTTTCCGGTTTTTCAAAAACGGTTTTTCCGGCTTTCGCGTTCGTTTTTTGTCTTCTTCGTCGCGAAATTTTAATTTTCATCCCGAAATTTTTCATCCCCCGCGGCCCCCCGGACGTTCTCCCCGCCGAAAATCAACGAGCCCCGCGAACGTCCCGGACACCCTCCGTCGAAAGGTCAGCCATGACGTCACTCACAATCTTCTGGGCGATTTTCTTCGTTTCGCTCGGACTCGCGCTTCCAAGGCGGGCCCGGGCCCACACTTTCTGGACCACGGCCCTTCCCGCCAAAGAGGGGGAAAAGGCCACGGTGGTCCTGGGTTACGGGGACTCGTTCCCCGAGGCCGGTCCCATCGAGGAGGACCGCGTCCGGATATTCTTTCCCCCGGAACTGATCTCCCCCGCGGGGAAAAAAATCCCCTTGAGCCCGACCTCCGAAAACCACCTCTTCGTCTCGGACGAGCCCCTCGGGAAGGGGACTCATCTCGTCACGGGGGTCTACAAGCCCACGATCTGGGTCAAGACCGTCGAGAAGGGTTGGGAGATAAAATCCAAAAAGGACGCGACCGGGACCCTTCTCCTTTCGGGCCGCTATTCCATGTTCGCCAAAGGCGTGTACGGGGTCGCGGGGAACGGGGACGACGGTTTGGCCTCCGAGCCCGCGGGCCAGCCCCTGGAGCTGGTGCCCCTTTCCAATCCCCTCAAACTCAAGCCCGGGGACCTTCTCAAGGTCAGGCTCCTTTGGGAGGGAAAACCCCTTCCCCGGAAAACCGTTTTCGGCATAACGGAAGGCTACGGGGACCCCGCTTGGGACCTCAAGGCCTATGCCGGCTCGACCGACAACGACGGGATCCTGAATTTCGTTCCCTGGAAGAGCGGCCGCTGGCAGCTGGAGGCCGACCACTCGAGGCCGTCCGCGGATCCCGGCGAGTGCGACGCCGAGGTCGCGGAGACCAAACTGAATTTCCTCGTGGGATGACGGCGACCGCGAGAGCCCCCCCCCCCCCCCGGGGGGAGTGGGGTTTTTCCCGCCCTCGCCTTCCGACCCCGTCGAAAAACAAACCGAATCGGAAGAAAAGCCGTCCCCGGGGAGCGTCGCTCCCCGGGAACGGCTTCTTTTTCGCCCTTTGTCTTCCGGAACCGTCCCCGGGTTCCGGGTTTCGATCATTCGGCCTCCGCGGCCTTTTTGGCGGGCCCCGGGTCCACCGTGGTGAGGGTTATCTTTCTCGCGGCGGCCGTGGCGTACAGACGGTTCACGGCGTTCACGTAGGCGCGGATGGAGGCCTTCACGATGTCCGTGGAGGCGCCGCGGCCCTGGGCCCGGACCGAATCCTGGGAGAGCACCACCTTCGCTTCGCCCAGGGCGTTGGAGCGCTCGGAGGTCGCGACTATCTTGAAGTCCACGAGACTGGGGTGGAGGAGGATGATCCTCTTGACGGCGGCGTAGGCCGCCTCGACGGGGCCATGGCCCGAGGCTGAATCTTCCTTCTCGACGCCGTTCAGCTCCAAGACCACGGAACAGGTCGTAGTTCCGCCTCCCACCCGCATGGAATAGCTCTTGAACTCGTAACGGTACTCGGGCTTCACGGAGAGGATCTCGTCGGAAATGATGGCCTCGATGTCCCCGTCGGTGGCCTCCTTCTTCTCGTCGCAGAGCTTTTTGAAGAGCTCGAAGGCCTTGGTGGAGTCCTCCTCGGAGAGGTTGTAGCCGAGGTACTCCAGCCTGTCCCGGAAGGCGTGGCGTCCGGAGTGTTTGCCCAAGACCATGACCGCCGGCGTGGAGCCCACGTCCTCGGCCTTCATGATCTCGTAGGTCTCCCTCTTGGCGAGGACCCCGTGCTGATGGATGCCGGCCTCGTGGGCGAAGGCGTTGGCCCCCACCACGGCCTTGTTCGGGGGCACCACCACCCCGGAGAGACGGGAGATGAGCCTGCTCACGGGATAGAGCCTCCTCGTGTCGAGGTTGGTCCGGAGATTGAAGAAATCCTTGCGGGTTTTAATCGCCATGACCACTTCCTCGATGGCGGAGTTCCCTCCCCGTTCGCCCATGCCGTTTATGGTGCCCTCCACCTGCCTCACCCCGGCCTTGACCGCCGCGAGGGAATTGGCCGTCGCGAGACCCAAATCGTTGTGGGCGTGAACGGAGTAGATCACGTTTTCCGGAGCCCCCACGGCTTTGATGACGTCCGCGCAAAAGCGTTCGAATTCTTGCGGAAGGGCGTAACCCACCGTGTCCGGGATGTTCAGGACGGTGGCCCCGGCCTCGAGGGCCGTTTTGAAGAGCTTGACCAGGAATTCGGGGTCGGAGCGGGAGGCGTCCTCGGCCGAAAACTCCACCTCCGGCGTGAAGGACCTCGCGAGCAGGACCCCCGCGCGGGCCTGTTCCAAGACCTCCGCGGGTGTCATCTTGAGCTTGTACTCCATGTGGATGGGGCTGGAGGCTATGAAAACGTGGATCCGCGCGTTTTCCGCGGGGGCGAGGGCCTGGGCCGCGGCCCTGATGTCCCCTTCCCTCGTGCGGGCGAGACCGCAGATGGTCGATTCCTTCACTTCCCTCGCGATGGTCTGGACGCAGTTGAAATCCCCGGGGGAAGAGGCCGGGAAACCCGCCTCTATGACGTCCATGCCCATCCGCGCCAGCTGACGGGCTATCTGAAGCTTCTCGTCGGCGTTGAGGTTAACCCCCGCGGCCTGCTCACCGTCCCTTAAGGTCGTGTCGAAGAAACACACCGTGTCCGGGCCGCGGGACTTTTTCGCCTTGTCCTCGCCCTTGTTCGAATCCGGTTCCGTTTTGGTTTTCTTTCCTTGGCTCATCTCCGAATCTCCTGGGTCCGTGAACCCGCCGCCCCTCCCGGGACGACGGGAAACCGCGGGATCCCCCTGCGGGGCCTTTCGCGGGCACAAAAAAAGCCGGGGTTCACCCGGCCTGACGAGCGGTACCGAAGACCTTACTTCGGCGGCGCGCCGCGGACCGGGTCCACCCGTCAAGACCAAGGACGAGAAGGGACGGATCGGCGGCGTCGGACGGAGAGAAGGCGACGCGGCCGGCGGCCGTCAATTGGAAATTCGTCCGAATTCCCTCGTCGCGATTGTCACGCGTCCGGAAATTTTTCATCGTTTTTCGCCTTTCGATGTCCCGAACGCCCCAAAAGAGCGGGCGGGGGTCCGGAACCGCTCGAAAGGTTCGAACGGCTTCCGGGGACACCGATTGGACAACGCTACCGGTTTTTCGGGGCAAAGTCAAATTTCACCGGCGTCCCGTCCCGGCTTCATCCCCGGCGCTTCCCGAGCGCCTTCCCGAAACTCGCGGGGGGCGCGGGCAAGCCCGATTTCCCGAATTCCTCGAGAAAGTCGCGGTGAGTGATTTCCGAGAGCCCCGGGCAACTTTCCCGCGCCTCGAGGAAGCTCCCCTCGTCCCGAAGAAGCCCGAGCAAAAAGGGCCAGGCGCGGCAGATCGGGGGTTTCGCGGCGTGGATCAGGCAGCGGTTTTCCTCGAGAAAGACGCAAACCCGCGTTTTCCCGCGCCCGGGCGTCCCCGGGGTCGCCGGGAAACATTTGTCTTCTCCGTCCGAACAGTCGGATTCCCCGGTTTTCGCGAGGAAAAGGCCGGGTTCCGCCTCCTCGAGGAAGTTTTCCGCCAGAAGGCGGTCGAGCCCGACCCCCAAAAGCCCCGCGACGCGGTCCGCGCCTTCCCCGTCAAGGTAGACCCCTCCCTCGCCCCGGCAGCAATCGCCGCATTTTCGGCAAGCGAAGCCGGAAGTCAAACCCGAAGTTTTCGTTTCCGACGGCGAACGCGACAAGGGACGGCCTTCGATGCGGATTTTGAGGGAAAAAGACGCGGTCCCGACCCGGCGTCAAGCCCAGGCCCGACGATGGCCCGGCGGCGGTCAAACGACGGTGAAGCGGTGGCCCGACGATGGCCCGGCCGCGGTCAAACGACCCGACCCCGTCAAAAACGGACCCGCGCGGGCGCTCGGAATCGAAACCCCGAAAGACCCGGGGTTCCGTTTGCCGTCGCCCGCCGAGCGTCGCCTTTCCCCGTCCCCCCGTCCCCGGCGACCGGGGGGGGGGAGGGACAAAGGCGGGACGTCAGGCCCCGCTCTTGGGGGC
>JAITKT010000416.1 GCA_031278225.1 Deltaproteobacteria bacterium | reverse complement strand
CACAACGAGGTGGCCCCGGCCCAGTTCGAGCTGGCCCCCCTCTACGAGGCCGTGAACCTCTCCGTGGACCACAACATGCTGGTCCTCAAGATCCTGAGGGACACCGCGGCCGAGTTCGGGCTCGCCTGTCTTCTCCACGAGAAGCCCTTCGCGGGGGTCAACGGCTCCGGGAAGCACAACAACTGGTCCCTCTGCGATTCCGAGGGCCGCAACCTCACCGACCCCGGCCCCACCCCCTGGAACAATTCCCAATTCATGGTCTTCTTGGCGGCCGTCCTCCGGGCCGTGCACATCTATTCCATACCCCTCCGCATAGGCGTGACCGGGGCCGGAAACGACCACCGCCTCGGCGCGAACGAGGCCCCCCCGGCCATCCTGAGCGTTTTTTTGGGTGACCAGCTGACCGACGTCATCAAGGCCTACGTCGCGGGGAAGGACGACACCGAGACCTGGAGGGGCGGGAGCATGGCCCCCGGAATCTCGGCCTTGGCCCCCTTGGCCAAGGACATCACGGACCGCAACAGGACCAGCCCCTTCGCCTTCACCGGGAACAAGTTCGAGTTCAGGGCCGTGGGGTCCTCCCAGTCCATAGCCCCCGCCAACATCGCCCTGAACGCCGCCGTGGCCTGCGCCCTCGACGACATAGCCGCGGAGCTGGAGAAGGCCGTCGCCGCCGGGGCCGACCCCGTGAAGGCCGCCCTGAAGGTGCTGCCCAAGTTCTTCGAGGAGCACCTCCCCGTGGTCTTCAACGGCAACAACTACGACCCCGAGTGGGAGGTCGAGGCCGAAAAGCGCAAGCTCTGGAACCTCAAGGACAGCGTCTCCGCCCTCGTCCACTACACGGACAAGGAAGTCAAGGACGTCTTCCTCCGCCACGGGGTCCTGACCGAGCGCGAGCTCGTCGCCCGCCAGGAAGTCCTTCTGGAAAACTACGTGAAGACCTGCATGGTCGAAATCAAGCTCGTCCGGACCCTCGGGCGTTCCTCGATCCTCCCCGTGGCCCTGGATTCTTTGGGCAAAGCCGCCTCCCTCGTGAACGCCGTCAAGGCCGCCGGACCCGTTCCCGGGACCGACGCCCCGGAGAAAAAGATCTACGAGAGGCTCGCGAAGCTCGCGTCCGACCTTTCCGGGGACTTGGACGAGCTCGACAAAATCGCGGACGAGACCGAGGAGATCGGGGAGGTCCTCGAGAAGGCCGAGAAGGTGAGGGACGTTCTTCTCCCCCTCCTCCTCAAGGTCAGGGAGTCCGTTGACGGCCTCGAGCTCGTCGTGGACGACAACCGTTGGCCCCTTCCCAAGTACTCCGAACTTCTCTGGCACTGAAAACCGGCCGAAGATCGCCCGATCGCGGGGGGATTCGTTGGCTCGCCATGGCGGTTCGTGCTATAGTGAGCCGTGAAACATCAAAGGAAGCGGCTCTCCCGAAGGGGGAAGACCGCTTCCTTTGTTCTCCGGGCGCCGTTCGGGCGTCCCGCGGCCCCGAACCCGCGAATGCCCTTCGTCGGGAGTCCCCGCGTTTGATTGTTTTCCCCCCGGGGGTTTTTTCCCCCCGCGTCTTTCCCCGTTTCCCCTTTTCCCCGTTTCCCCGATTCCCTTTTTCCCCCGGGGGGGGGGGGGGACAATTGTTTCGGGTTTCGAAATTTTCGCCCGCGGGTCCTTTTTTTTTCCCTCGTTTTCCCGCGACCCTTTTCCGGAGGGTTTTCGCGGCGGGAGCGTTTCGGGGCCAATCCCCCCCCGAGCGCCGATTTCTTCCCCGGTGGTCTTTTTTTCAAGAGTCTCAACATGAAAAAAATCGGTCTGTACGATCCGGCTTTCGAGCACGACTCATGCGGCGTGGGCACCGTCTGCCGCCTGGACGGCGTCGCCTCCCGCGAGGTGATCGAAATGTCGCTTTCGCTTTTGATAAATCTCACCCACCGCGGGGCCGCGGGAGCCGACGCGGACTCCGGGGACGGGGCGGGGATCATCGTCGCGATTCCCCACGGCTTTTTCTCCAAAGTTTTCGGAAAGGCCCTCCCCCCGGCGGGAACCTACGGCCTCGGAACCTTCTTCTTTCCCCTTGACCCGGCCCTCGGGAGGAGGGCGAGGGAAACGGTCGAAAACGTTTCGGGCTCCCGGGGCTTCAGGGTCGCGGCCTGGAGGGAGGTCCCCACCGACGCCTCCAAGGTGGGGAGGTACGCCGCGGAACGGAGGCCCTCGGTCTGGCAGGCGGTCTTCGCGACGAGGGACAGCGTTTCCCGCGGGGACGAACTGGAAAGAAGGCTCTACGTCTTGAGGAAAAGCGTCGAAAGGGCGGCCCTCGCGGCCGGTTTTTCCCAAGACGATTTCTACGTTCCGAGCTTGTCTTCCAGGACCGTCGTCTACAAGGGCATGATGTACGCCGCCCAGCTCGAGGGTTTTTATCCCGAGCTCGCGGATCCCCTCATGATCTCCAATTTGACCGTCATCCACCAGCGCTATTCCACCAACACCTTTCCCTCCTGGAGGCTGGCCCAGCCCTTCAGGACCCTGGGACACAACGGCGAGATCAACACCATCAGGGGGAACAGGGCCTGGCTCGCCGCGAGGGAGCCCCACCTCCGGTCCCCCCTGTTCGGGGAGGACATCTCCGAACTCTTCCCCTTGATCGAGCCCGACTCCTCGGACTCCGCGTCCCTCGACAACAGCCTCGAGTTTCTGATGATGGGGGGAAGGAGCCTCGAGCATTCGCTGGCCATGCTCATCCCCCAGGCCTGGGGGGTGAAGTACCCCATGAGCGAGAGCTTAAGGGGCTTTTTCGAGTACCACGCGGGGCTCATGGAGCCCTGGGACGGTCCCGCGGCGGTCTGCGTGACCGACGGGAGGAAGGTGGCCGCGGCTTTGGACCGGAACGGCCTCAGGCCCGCCCGCCACACCCTCACCTCCGACGGGTTTTTGATCTTTTCCTCCGAGGCGGGGGCCCTCCCCGTCGAACCCGAAAACGTCCTCGAGACCGGATCCTTGCGGCCCGGGCAGATGCTTCTGGCCGAAGCCGGTTCCGGAAGGCTCCTCAAGAACGCGGAGATAAAGAGCGTTCTCGCGAGAAAAAACACCTACGGCCGCTGGGTCGCGAAAAACAGAATGGACATCCCGGGTTTCTTCAGCGCCGCCGCGGATTACAAGACGAGCGTGAGGGATCTGAAATTCCGGCAAAATCTCTTCGGTCACACCCGGGACGACACCGAGGTGATCCTGGCGCCCATGGCCTCGACCGGAAGGGAACCCGTGGGTTCCATGGGGGCGGACGTGCCCCTGGCCGTGCTGGACCGCAATCCGGGGTCGCTTTTTTCCTTTTTCCGACAGCAATTCGCGCAGATCACCAATCCCCCCATAGACCCCATCCGCGAAAAACTCGTCATGTCCATCATGACCTTCATCGGATACGACCCCAACATCCTCGCCGAAACGCCCTCCCAAGCCCGCCTCGTCAAGCTGAAACACCCCTTCCTCTCCAACGACGACCTCTCGCGTCTCGAAAAAGACCTCTCCCACGACGACTTTCATTCCGCGAACCTCTCGGGGACCTTTCCGGAACCCGCCCCGGACGCCAAGCCCGGCGCGACCCTGGAGGCGGCCCTGGACGACCTCGCGGAAAAGGCCTCCCTGGCCGTCGCCGGGGGAGCCAAGATAGTGGTCATCTCCGACAGGGACGCCGGGAAGATCGCCCCCGAAAACGGGGAAAACGGGGAAAACGCGGGAGGAAACCCGGGCGCCAAAGCCCCCGCGCGGCTCCCCGTTCCCTCCCTCCTCGCGGCGGCCGCCGTGAACCGGAGGCTTCTCGCGGACGGAACGAGGGTCTCCGCGGGGATCGTCCTCGAGACCGGGGACGCCTGGGAGGTGAGCCACATGGCCATGCTCCTCTCCCTCGGGGCCTCG
>JAITKT010000349.1 GCA_031278225.1 Deltaproteobacteria bacterium | reverse complement strand
CGCCCGGGAAAAATCGGGCCCTTCCCCGGGGGAAAACGGGGCCGCGGCGCCATTTTCCCGTTGTTGACAAACCCCCGCCTTTTCTGTATTTTTAATTCTTGCCAATCGCCCGCGCGCGGTTGGCGCCTCCGGCGACGCCTCGCGGCGGTCCGCCGCGGCCCGATCGTTTAAGGGATGGCCGGAACCCGAAAAACCCGTCCGGATTTCGGGGAAAATCAAAATCCCCCCTGGCGGGCTTCGGGGCTCCGCCGGGGAATCCGAAGGGAAATCGGACACGCGTTTCCCCCGGGAAAACGAGAAATTTTTCGATTGCCATTCCCCGCGCGCCAACGAAAACCCGACTCCGTCGGAAGTTTCGAAGGCCCGCGACAAAAGCCGGACGACCCGATATCATTCTCTTTTCGCGCGCTTCGCATCGTTTCAGGGGCGGCATAGCCAAGTGGCTAAGGCGACGGTCTGCAAAACCGTTATTCGGCAGTTCGAATCTGCCTGCCGCCTCCATCGCGACGCGAGAAAAACCCCCGCCAATCCGTTCCCGAACAATAAGCCCCTCAGGGGCTTTTCTTTTTTCTTTCGAGTCGTTTCCCCGGCGCGCCCGGGCCCGACGCGTTATTTTCGGGACCCCGGCCGTCCGCGCGGCGTTTTCCCGGGTTTTTTCGGGACCCCGGCCGTCCGCGGGGCGTTTCACGGTTTTTTCGGGGTCACGGCGTCCCCGCGGCCCCGGACGGGACCCGTCGCTTCCTGCCTTTTCGACCGTTTCGCTCCTTTCGATCGTTTCGACCGTTCCGACCGTTTCCGCCCAATCCTTTCGGTCCCGTCGACCCCGGCGCCCGACGGTTCCCGCGAGGGGACGGCGGCGGGGGCGGCGGGACCCGAAGAGTCAAAAATGCCCTTCACCAGCCTTGAGTTCGCCATTTTTTTCGGGATTGTCCTGACGCTGAATCACGGGCTCAGGAACAACCCGAAGCGATATCTGCCTTCCCTCGCGATCTTCAACGTCGTCTTCTACGCGTTGGGCGCCCCCAAGTTCGCCCCCCTTCTCTTCGTCGTCGCTTTCGTGAATTGGCTCGCCTGCCGTTCCATGGGCCCCGAAAGGGGAAAACTCGCGAACAAGATCATAATCTGGGCCTGCGTCGCGGCCAATCTCTCAATCCTCGCCTTCTTCAAGTATTTCGATTTCATTCTCGTGACCCTGGAGGACCTGGGCCTGCGTCTCCACGGGGGGCTCTTCGCCCTTCCGGAGATCGTCTACCCCGCCGGGCTCTCCTTTTTCACCTTCCAGGGAATGTCCCTGGCCATAGACAAGTTCCGGGACCCCGGGATGGAAAAGGTTTCCTACGTCGAGGCCTTGGCCTTCGTGTCCTTTTTCCCCACGGTCCTCTCGGGTCCCATACAGAGATTCGAACCCTTCATGGAACAGGCCGGGAACAAGGCCCCTTCCCCCGTCGACCACGGTCTCGCCGTCACCCTCATCCTTTCCGGTCTTTTCAAAAAGGTGGCTTTAAGCAGCTATCTTTCCGAGGAAGTCGTCCGCGACGTCTTCCAGATGCCCGACGCTTTTTCTTTCGTCGGGATCCTGGGAGCCGTTTACGGCTACGGCGCCCAAATCTATCTCGATTTCTCCGGCTACTCGGATCTGGCCATGGGGGTGGGACTTCTTCTTGGTTTCGACGTGGGCCTGAACTTCAAGAGCCCCTACCTCGCCACCAACATCCGGGACTTCTGGAGAAGGTGGCACGTGAGTCTTTCGACCTGGCTCCGGGATTATCTCTATTTTTCCCTGGGAGGCTCCAGAAAGGGTTCCACCACCCTAAACCTCATAGTCACCCAAACCCTCGGGGGTCTGTGGCACGGCGCCCACCTCCGCTATCTCGTCTGGGGTCTCGCCCACGGGATCCTCTTGGCCGTCACCCACGCCTGGTTCAAAGTGGTCAAAAAGAAAGAGGCCCTGGTCGAGAAGACGGGTTTCAAGAGCTGGAAAAAGACAAAAGGGAAACGGGGCCGTCTCAAGGCCTTCCTCGGCTTTTTCTTCACCTTCCACTTCGTGACCTTCCTCTGGATCCTCTTCCGCGCCGACACCATGCCCCAGGCCTGGGTGATCTTCAAGGGGATCTTCGATTTTTCCAAACCCGGGGAGGGCTCCCCCCTCCTCGCCTGGATAATCGTTCTCCTCACCCTTCTCGGGCAATGGCGGGGGGATCGTCTGAAAGACGCCATGACCCGTTTCCAGAGAAGGCTGTCGGTCCCTCTCCTGTCGCTCTGGTGCGCTTTTTGGATTATAATCATCATGCGTCTCGGACCCCGGGGCATACTCCCCTTCATATATTTTCAGTATTGAGGTCCGCCGGGGGCGCGTCGGGCGCCCCAAGCCCGCGAAAGTCCGTAAAATCCCCCGGCGGGCCGCGGACGGCCCGCCGGGGTCCGAAATAAAACTCTCTCCGAAAAACGCGCCGAAAACCAACCCCCGGAAAACCAATCCCCGGAAGACCAACCCCAGGAAGACCAACCCCCGGAGGACCAACCCCCAAAGGACCGTAAATGAAAAAGCGGATTTTTTTCGCGCTCGCCGTTCCGCTCCTCCTGCTCGCGAGCTCCTGCGACTTCGACAGCAAAGAGCAAGAGGACCTGAAACTCCTCAGGGAAGAGTACCTCACCCAAATAGCGGAACTCAGGCAGTCCATAGAAACCATGAACCGGAACATCACCGTCACCTACCAGGAGCTCGAGACCCTAAGGGCCCGCCTGGAGGAGGAAGAACGGATTCACGCCTCGAACGCCTCCAAAAACGGCCCCGGCTGACCCAAAGGCAGACCCCCGGAAAACGGAAGACTTCCGTGATTTGACCGAAAACCCGCGGGAAACGGCGGGAAACCCGGGGGGAACCGTCGAAACCCGCCAAGCAACCGAGGCCCGGCAGCGTTTCGACCAAGATTTCCGAAAACCCAAGGAACAGCGGTTTCGGCGGACCCCGGGGAAACCCGAAAAATTTTTTTGAAAACCGCCGCGGAGTCTTCGCGACGCCTCAAAAAAGAACGACGCCCCGATTCGACGGGGAAACGTTCCAAGGGGAAAAACCCGAAACCGGCGTCGCGATTGAAACATCCGCGGAAAACGCGGGCGCCAATCGTTAGGACGCGGAGGCGAAATGACGGACGCGCGAAGCCCCGGAAAACGCCCGCGGGACACTTCAGGACACCGAGGCGCGAAAACCGTTCGCCGCCGCGCCGCGGCCACCCGCGAAATCCCGCGGGTTTCCGCCCAATCCGGGGAAAAACCGGAAAGCGCCCGAAAACGGGGAAATCCC
>JAITKT010000278.1 GCA_031278225.1 Deltaproteobacteria bacterium | reverse complement strand
ATGTCGCGAAAAACCAACGACGATTTAATGGTGTCGCGATCGTTCGGATCAAAGAGCATGTTCGTGGTTGCGCCACCCAGGGAATAATTTGATTTGTTTTGAAATCTGTCGGCTTGAATCGTAAAACTGTTGTTTCCCCAGTCATATCCCAGTTGGGCGGAGTAGTTGCGATTGCGATAATCGCTTTTATCCAGCTCGCCCTCCGGGTCCCCCTCTTTGGGTACTTTCCTGTAGTGAGCGTTCACCCCGCTTCCGGATACCCTGTAATTGACGCCGTTGTATCTCCCGAAAATCGCCGATTGGATGTCGACGCTCGTGGTCGACCCGTCGTAAACGACCTTTTGGCTGAAACCAATGGGTTTGTTTCCTCCTTTTTTGGTGATGATGTTTATGACCCCGCCGATGGCTTCGGAGCCGTACAGAACCGAAGCCGGGCCCTTGATGATCTCAATGCGTTCCACTTGGCCCAAATCGATGAACGGAACCGAGTCGCCATTTTCCTTGTCTATCGCCTTAACTCCGTCAATCATGAAAAGAGTGTGCTGGTTGCTCCCGCCGCGAATCCCGATCCTCGGGGTGCCAAACCTGGGCACGCTTGCGGTGTCAATCACGATTCCCGGTTGGGTCGCCAAGACATCGGCGATGTTGGTGTAAGGCATGTTTTCTATGTCTTCGGCGGTTATGACGTTGACGGTCGACGCCACGTCCATGAGTTCTTGGAGAACCCTGTTGACCGTGACCATGATGGAACGAACCCTTATGGTATCGTCATCCGTCTGAGCCGAAAGTTTGGCGGAGTGTAAGGAAACAAAGGCGAAAGACAAAAGCATGGCTAAAGTCGCCGAGAATGCCCCAAAGAATCTCCGCCCCCACAAAGACGCTTCCAATTTTGCTGACAATTTCATTACCTCGTTTCTTGAATTGTATGTTTTTATACCTGGCGGCGTGATTTGTCGGGAGTCGTCCCGATGAGAGAAGTGTCGAAAACAAACCGGGGGGGGCCTGGCTAAAGAAACATTATTCCGATACGAAAAAAGTGATGTTCGAAAGGTGGACGTCCTCCGCCGCCTCGCCTCCCTCGGCGCTCGGGACCGGATGACGGACCTTCAGGATCCAGAGCCCGCCCTTGACGGGAAGAAAATCCACTTTCCCTTCCTTGTCGGTCAGGCAATAAAAGGCTTTGGCCAAGCCCCAGCTTCCCGCGGGGTTGAAACCGCGGAAATCGCCCAAGACCGCGGCTCTGGCCAAAGGTTTGCCCTCGTAGAGGACCTGGATTTTCAAAGACCCTCCCGCTTTTAAGGTGTTGGGATTGGCTAAGGGCACCAGCTCCAAAGCGGTTTTGCCCTGGGGTTTGACGATGAGATCGTCGGAACCGGCCCCGACGTTTATCACGTGCTTGCCGTTCATGAAATATCTGTTCTTGGCGCCGCCGTGGGCCATCACGAAGGGCTTGTAGGAGACGAACCCGAGATATCCGCCGGCTTCCAAGGGGGTTTCGGTTACGTATTCGTAATTGGGACCTCCGGCGAGTTTGGTCTTAATCTCGCCCTTCGGACCCAAGACGTAGGGGTCGTCGTAATTTCCGAGACCCTCTTTTATGACCTCCACCACCTCGAAACCCTCGTTGAATCCCAAATCGATCTTGAGGGGTTCGCCAGCGGGAGGTGAACCAACGGGCGTCTCGAGCCATATGGTGTGCGCTTCGGCGCTCCGCGCGCCCAACGCCAAACATACGGCGAATGTCAGGGACAACGTGACGATGAGAAAAGAGACCGTGGGAAGATCGCTCGTTTTTTTCTTGCCCCGGTTCGTCTTTTTTGATGATTTGTTGCAGTCGCGCATAAAAACGCAAGCCTCCTTAAAGTGTTCAAAACATTACCCGCGTTTTGAAAAAAACGAGGGGAGGCCCGAAAGTTCGCGGCTCTCGGGCCGGAAAAAACGATAATCCCGCGCGAAAATACGCTTCTCCCCGCGGCTTCGGCGACGCTCCGCCAAGAAGTCATTCGTCCGTTGTGGGCGTTACGTGAAAATAATCGGACTTCGGCCGCGAGCGACCGGGTTTAAACCGCGGCGACGGGTAAAATCGGAATGAAATCGAGGGGATGACGGACGCGCCCCGGGGTGATTTCCGGTCGGCTCAAAGTTGAAACTTTAAAACCCAAACGGCAAACTCACCCATCGGACGCGAAAACGACATCCGACGCGACGTCGCGATCGGCCGCCGACGGAGAAAATATCTATATGACTTTGGGGACTTTGGGAACTTTGGGGACTTTGGAAATTATGTCAGGGATTCCCGGGGAGGGTAAAACGGATAATTCGGGAATACTGTCTTAACCCATTGGGAATATAGTCCGGTCGGCGGAAAAAAATCAATGGCAAAAACAGCGGGAAAAGTTTTAAATGGCGTTATCTTGTAAATATAAATACTTTCCGAATCTTAAGTTTTTTTTGGTTTTGCCGATTTTTGATATCACCGTTATTACGCGCATCTCTTGATAATTTAATGACTTTTTTTATGATGATCGTTATCGCGAATCCCCGAATCCGTCAACTTTTATCATTTCTTGACAATAAAACCCGAACTTAATTATTTACGAATATTATTTGGGATAACGGCGAAATCTCACGCCCCAAGCAAGTTTTCGAAAAGTTTTTTCGCCGGTTGTCGGGACGCGCCGTCATGTTTTCCGATTTCTTGACAATAAGACGAGACGGCGCCGTTTTTCCGCCTCAATAATCACGCCGGAATCCCGCAGGCGCCCGGACTTTTCCGTATCCCGCCTTTTCCCCGGACATCTTTTATCCCTCACCGGCGGCCGGCGGCGCCATGAATCGCGAACCGCCAAAACAACATAAGTATTTTGTTGACGCGCGACACGCAAACACGCGATGTCTTTGGCCTTTCGACTTGTCGGACGCCGACTCTTTTTCAAGGAAGAAAGGGTCCTCCGACAAAGGGTCCTCCGACAAATGGTCCTCCGACAAAGGGCCCGCGGCCCCTTCCTTCCCCGACGGACAAAACCAATTATCAATCCCGGTCGAGACCGTCGCGCGGGAACCCGGGCATCATGGTGTCGGGGCCCGCCTTGGCCGTCCGGTGAGCTTCGTCGAAGAGGTTTCCGGGGGAAAGGACAAAACCGACGGGGAATAATCGGTGCCGTTTCGAAATCCGTCCGCGCGAAGGGAGAATTTGTTCTCTTTCCGCTCGCGAACGGGACGGACCGACCGATGGCGCTTCCCGTAATCGCTCGTCGCGAAAACGCCGTTCGCCGCCGCTTTTTTGGGAACCCGCGCTCCCCGACGTTCGCGCCCCTCCGGACACCCGGCAATCGATTTTCCCTTTTTTCCCGAAGATCGCTGACCCGACCCGGAAACCGTCGGTGGGGGAGTCGCGGACGAACCCCCGATCGAAGCCGAAGGGCTTGACTCCCCCCATTTCGGTGATTATGTTCCCGACCCCGCCGCCGGCCTCGGAGCCGCGCGGGATCGGGGCGGGTCC
>JAITKT010000262.1 GCA_031278225.1 Deltaproteobacteria bacterium | reverse complement strand
GGCCCGTAACCGCCCCGCCCCCCGCGGCCCCCGCGCCCGGCCGCGTCCCCCTTGGCCTTGGGGCTCTTGGCCCGCTTGGCCCCGTCCCTTATGATCAAGGGTTCCGCGGGTTCCGGGGCGGCTTTGGAATCTTCCTCCGTCTCCGCCGCCGGAGGATCCCCCCCCGCTTTTTCCCCGCGCCTTTCCCGGCCTCGGGAACCGGCCGCCGCGTCCCGGATGATCGGGCCCGCCGTTTTGCCTTTCCCTTCTTCCGAGCCTTCTTCCGAACCTTCTTCCGGATTCAACCTGAAAAGGCTCAAAAAACGGAAGACCCCCTTGGCCGTGATCCCCGAAAAGAGATAAAAGCCCAGAAGAAAGAGGAAGGGAAGAACGATTAAGGTTCCCGTTTTCCCGAGGACGGACCCGAGACCCCGCGAGAGAAAGAGCCCGAAGGCCCCCCCGCCGGAAAGATCGGGCGCGGAAAAGAACGGGAGCGGAGGGGAAATCAGGGCCGAAAGGAGGGCGAGCGCGGAAAAAACCGCGAGCGCGAGTCCGATAGCGACCCTCGGAAGGGGCGGGGAACGGCCCGGCCCCGCGAGGGCGCGGCAGGGGAAGAGGAGAAGCGCCAAGACGGGCCAAAAGGCCCCGACCCCGAAGAAACGGACGAGCTTTTCCGACAAATAGGCCCCGACCGCGCCGAAATAGTTTTCCAACTCCCCCGGGCCCCCGATCCTCGCGTAGTCGTCCGGACCCCGGGAGACGAGAGCCAAAAAGACGACGACCGCCAGAAAGACCGCCCCGAGGCTCGGAACCTCCGGGGGAATCGTCGGGACGTCGGGGGCGCGTACGTCATTGACCGTCCCGCGGGTGGCGCGGGTTCCGCGGGTTCCCCCGGTCGCCTTGTTTTCGGCTCTCCCGGCTTTCGCCCGGGCCCCCGCCGGGGCTTTGGTCCCGGAACCCGCTTTGGCGCCCTTGGCCGCGGTTTTGGCGGAAGCGGTCATCTTCGGGGCGGCTCCCGCGTTTTCCCGCTTTTTTCCCGGGGCCGGTTTCTTTTTCGGGGAGCTTTCTTCCCCTTTCGGGTGTTTTTCTTTTCCGCGCGCGGTCATCATGGGCGAACCGCTCCTATTTCCCGAATTTTTCCCGCAAGGCCCCGGAAACACTCGGGAAGAGTTCCAAAACCTTTCTGGCCGTTTCCTCCCCGAGACCTCCCAGACCGCAGGAGCTGGTCACGAGGGCCCTTTCCTTAAGGAGTTTCCCGTCCACGCCCCTCCTGACCAGGGCTTCCAGGCCCATGGAGAGTCTGTTCGCCAGTTCCCCCGCCGTCACGCCGGGGACGTAACCCTGGGTGGGGACGATGCCCCAGGCGAGCCAGCCCCCCCTTTCCAAAAACCCCGCGAGTTCCTTGGGATAGAGACAGACGGACTCGACGTACTCGAAGGCGTCGCAGTTTATGATGTCTATGTCGGCCTTGGCGAGCAGTCCCCAGTCCGTGTTTCCGCACACGTGGCAACCCACCGTCACTTCCCCCAGGGAACGGGCGGCCTGGGCCGCGGAGTTCAGAGAATTAAGGACGAGCTCCTCGGAGAGAGTGGAAAAAGCCGACCCGTAGCCGGTGAGGCCGGGCTCGTCCAAAAACACCACGGGTTTTCTCCCCAAATCCCTTATGACCCTGGCCTCCAGGGCCAGCTTGGCCCCCAGGGCCAGACAGGCGGCCTCGATCAAACCCGGGTCGTCCGCGAGGGCGAAGCCTCCCTCCACCTTCACGGACTGCCCGAAGGTCAGGGGACCCACTATCTGGGTCTTCAGAAACTCCCGCCCGAAGTTCGCGTCCGACGACGCCCTCGCGGCGAAGGAGGAAAACCCGAGCTTGGAGCGTTCCGTTTTTTCCAAAAAGGACGGGTCCCCGGAATAGTACTTCTCGTAGAACGAGGCGAGGTTTTCCTCCCTGTTTTTCAAGGGGACCGTTATGACCCGGGACTCCTCGTCGGCCGCGAGAAAATCGATCCCGTCCACCGCGCCCATCAGCATGTCCTCCCAGGGGGAGAGACGCACCAGCTGGGGACTGGCCGGGATGTCGACGTTCGCGCCCAAGAGGTCGAAGACGAGGGGGATGTCGGTGAAGGGGACGGATCCTATGGACAACGTGGAAAAAGGCGAAAAAGGCATGTGGCGCACCGTGAATCGTCGCGTCGGGTCGGAACGCGCCGGGGGGCCCGAAGGGAAAACACGCGACGAAGAAAAAAACCGTTCGCCCCGAAAGCGCGGGAAAAAATTTTTCAAAGCTGATGAAAAATCGAAAAACGGAACGTAAATAACGAAAAACGAAAACGAAAAAACGAAAAACGGGAAAGCGAAAACGAGAACGAAAACCAAAAGGGAAAAAAAGCATTTCCCGAATAATTCGGGGCCGCGAAAAAAAAGAAGGGGAAAATTTCTAAACGAACAAAAGTCCCGGCCCCGCATCATCGCGGACCGAGCGGATCAGGGCCTCCCTCTTGCGCCGGAGGGCCCCGGGATTTTTTTTGGTCAGGGGGAGGGTTTGGGACAACTCGTCCAAATCGCAGATGTCCCTGGAACCGTTTCCCCAAAATCTGGAATGCCTCGCGATGAGCCGCCCGAGCTCCAGGGTTCCGGAGTAGACGTCCAGGGTGTTGGGCCAAACGCCCAGGGTCTCGAAGGCATGGTGGGCGACCCCGGTCAAAAAAGTTAAGGGCACCTTGAAGATCCGGGAGGCGTTGTAAAGGTCCGAGGCCAGCCAAAGAAGGTCCTCCTCTTTGGGAAGCGAGGTCTTGGCCTCCTTTCCCCAGACCTCGAGCATGTGGGCCGCCAAAACCTCCCTCGCCCTGTCGTGGGACATCTCCTCCAAATCCCTCATCGGGGAGAGCACCCCCGCGAACTCCACCCGGTTCCGGGAAAGCCCGTTCTTCCTCTCCAAACGCAAAACCACCGACACCGCGGCCTCGTTCTCCGAAAGGGGATACTCCTCCCTCACGGAATGGAAAAGCCTCTCCCAAAAAGCCCTCTCCCCGGCCTTGAATCCGGCCGCGCTCTTCAGGGCCGAGTTCCAAATCCCCTCCGGGGTGTCCGCCCCGGACCTCAAACCCACCGCCACCCCCGGAAGATGCGGGGAAAGAAGGACGTAGGCCGCCCTCTCCTTTTCGAGGTCCCCCGGATAAACGGTCTCGTTTTTTCCGTGAGCGCTCTTGACGAGAAAGAGCCACTCGTCCAAAGAGAGGCCCCTTCTCGCGGCCTGCCTTTTGAAAAGCTCCCCTGCCGCGGCGTCCGCGGCTTCCCACGGAAGGTCCCTTTCCCCGGGCGGCAAAAAGGACAAATCCAGGGTTCTTCCGAGGAGTTTGGAACGTGTCTTGGTC
>JAITKT010000229.1 GCA_031278225.1 Deltaproteobacteria bacterium | reverse complement strand
CTCATTTTTTTGTTGAGTCCGTAGTAACCTTCGTTGACGGTGTTGATGTGATTGAAATAAAAATTCGTCTCGGGAAAATCGGATTCCGGGCCGAACGCGTAAATCAAATTGCTGTGTTGCAACGTCGGGGCCCCTTGATTGATCCCCCAGCCTTTCCAATATCTGTCCACCAAAGATTTGTCTTTGTAATTTATCATCTGTTCATCGGTGCTCGGAACGTAAATGTAAGAATAATCGGGGAAAACAAGCTCCGCGTATTGATTTTGATCCGTTGTGGAGTAGTCTATTCTCAAACCGATGTAGTAAGGTTTCGTGAAGGAAACCGGAATGTCGAAATAGGCCTCCGAATAATTTTTGCCTTCAACGTCCCGCGTGACGGCCACGAAACCGCTCGGGCCGGTCGGCGCCACGTCTCCGTGAAGCACCCGATACGAATCCGCGGGCCGGGCGAGAGGCGGGGACTCGGAAGCGTTCGACGCCCCCTGGTCGGTCGACACCCGCGCGTCGGGCGCGGTGGGAACGCAAGACGCCGAAAAAATCATGACGGCGAAAAAAACGGCTGTCGCGCGGATGTTCATTTTACGGACCTCCGAATGTGCGGGCGCCCATGGCGCGTTAATCGGGAAAGTGATTTCAAAAAAGAGGCGCGAAAAGAAGAACGGCGCGACTCATCTCTCTTGCGCGTCGAACACTATGGCCCTTCTCCGTTTGTCGGCAATTTCGTTTTCCAGAATTTCCGCGATGGTGTCGCCTCCGAGGATGTCCTGTTTGAGCAACAAAAGATGGTACTTTTCCGTCAGGTCCTTGTCCGTGCGGTCCGTTTCCCGCACGGCGGTTTTGACGCGTTGGTGGTTGAGGTCATCGGTGGCCCCCAAAAACGTCAAGTTGTGAATCCTTCCCGATTTCGCGACGCCGGGAGCGGAGCGGACTCTCACGCCCAATCGGTAAAACGGTCGCTCCGGGGAGTAGAATCTGGCCCATCGTATGCCGTTCGCGTATATGAAAAGGGCGTATTCGTTTTTCCTGGACCTTTTGGAATCTTCGGCGTGTATTTCCAAATGGACCTTCTCGCCGAAAACGTAATCCTTGATTCTGAAGGGGGATGAGAGGGTGTGATATTTTTTCAAATCCGGATCGTAATAATTGATCCAATATTCGCCCTTCGCCGTCGAATAACCGAAAGAGGGATCGGCGAGTTTGATTTCAACGGTGTCATTCGGGCCTTGGGCCGGATAATCCAAATCGAAGCTGATGATGAAAGGCCTCGGCAGCGTCGCGGGGATGTCAAAATACGCTTCGTAAAAATCGCCGTCTTTCACCGGCCCGGTTCGGAAGTCGTATTCGGTGTTCGAGACTCGCGTCGCCTCGCCCGAATACACCGTCAGGGGATCGTCGGCGGAGGGATTGACCCCCGATTTCGACGCGTCGGGGGAACTCGTCGAGGTTCCCGCGGGGACGCAGGCGGCCATGAAAACCGCCAAAAGAATGATTTGCGGAAGGATTCCGCGGGCGAGACCGGTCATCTTAACACCCCTTGTTTGACGCGGCTTGAAAAACGCGTCGAAAACCGCGAGTCGAAAGGATTCGCGGGTTCGCGCGCGCGTTAAATTTATCGGAAAACCAAAATTAAGAAGATTCCGCATCGCGGGATCGTTTTTTAAACCCGAAACCGGGTGATTTTTGGCGCGCGCGAAGGCGTCAAATGTTTTTCTCGATGTATTTTTTCGCTTCGGCGCGTCCCAGCCCGAAAGGCTCGAGAATCGCGCGCAGCGGTTGGGAGAACGGGGTCATGAATATCGCGCCGTTTTCCGAAATCACCGCCCGCATCTTCTCCAACCGCTTAACCGGGAGGTCCGCGCTCCGGCCTTTCTTTTTCGTCGCGTCCCTCAGTTTGTTTTCAATCTCCGCGACGACGATGAGAGAAATGAAGGCACAGAAGAGTTTTCCCTCGAGCGCGGGGGCGCCGTCGGTTTCGGGGCTCTTCGGGTCCGCGAGGTTGTCGAGGTCGTCAAAGCATCGCTCAATCATCTTCTTTCGGAGGAATTTTCGGAGAACCCCCGCGGGGTCCTCGTCGGTGTTGGTCAATAAGCAGAAAAATCCGTGGTTCCGGGCCAACTTGTCCGTCTTGGCGCGGTCGCGTCGAAACAAAGGCGCTCTTTTTTCGGTCAGAACAATCGAAAAGTGGTTCCTGTATTCTTTCAGATCGCGTTGGGACATCTTCTTCAGTCGGGAGAGTTTTGTTTCCTGGGCTTCGATTTTCAGGGAAAGCGTCTGTCTTTGGAGTTTCTTCAGATCCTCCGAGAAATAGACCATCATCGTGCATGGAATCCCATGGTGGGAAATTTTCATGGCGACGCCGCGTGTCCCGTCATCCGCTTTGTCGATCCCGGACAACAAGCTCTCCCTCGCGAGCTCAATCGCGGCCTTGGCCGGCTCGCGGTTTTCCGGGGGCTTCAGAATGAAGTCAAGGCCGTTTTGGGACATGTGTTTGAGATTGGCCGTCGAAAAGAATTTTCCGTCAAGAACGAATTCGACGTCCGTGACGCCAAGTTCCCCGTTGCGGATCGTCATCGGCGGCAACCGCGAGTTGTCCGCGATTGAACGGGGATAAGTGACGTAGAAGAGCGGAAGGCCCGAGTCTTCGCGGAAAAAGCAGCCGATGTTCGTCCAGGGCAGCCTGTCGCCGTTCGCGCCGAGGACGCGGTCGTAATCGTCCATGACTTCGGGGCGTTTCGAAAAGGACGTCACGTCGTAAGCGAGGCACTTTCCGACCGCCCGTCGGGCCACCCACTTTTTGAAAAAGGCCGTCCTCTCTTCGCTGGTGATGGAAGCGAACAGTCGCGAGGCCGACTTTGACGTGAGGGACTCCTTCGGGAAGGCGTGATCCTCGAGGTAATCCGAGACGCGTTTGAAAGAGTTGCCTCCGGCGAGCATGTAAACGGCCGCCGTCCGAACGAGGCGGGAGCGTTCGTCGCCCAGACATTCGTTCAGTGTTTCGGTCACGCCAAGCGAATCCATGACGTGATCGGCCAGAAACGCCGTTCCGAAAGAGACGATCGCCTTGATTTTCGATCCGTCCGTCGCGTTTTCGGCGGGCGCGTCGTGATATTCCCAATACCTGTTGTTGGGAATGAGTTTTCCGGTGTTCTGATCGAATTTGCCTATGTTGACCCTGACGCTGGCGGGCTGTCCTTTTTCGTTCCGGTAAGAGCGCAAAACCTTGTAGACGGCGGGGTATTTTCCCGACCGGCGGACAACGACGCCGCTTTCCGGGAGTTCGACCTGAATCTTGGGGTTAAGCGTCAAGGCGCCGCTCCTGCGCGGATGTTGTTCGTTCCGCGCGCCGGGTGGAATTCAAACCTTTTTCTCGCCGAATCCGATCGCCGAATGCCTTTCGGCGCTTGACCTCTTCGGGCCCGCGAGGAGGAAGGGGCCGCGGCGCGCGGAAATCTTCGGATCGGCCGTACTTCTTTTATCCTCTTGTCAATGGGCCATGATATGATTTTATCGCGGACAAGTCAATTTCCCGGCCCTTCGGGCGAATCGACCGTCTCCCGGCGGGGTCCGGGGGTGAGCGGGCCGCCCGGGGCGCGGGGGCGCGGTTTTTCGCGCGCGATTTCGTCTTCCCCGCGGCGGAGCCTCCGGACGCGGCTGTTCGGCATCCCCGCCGCGGATCGAAACGCGCGAAAACGGCAAAACCGGATACGCCGACATTCGGATGGAGCGGGGGAAAAGCGTCGCCCGGGGACGTCGAACGCGACGAGGGGAAATTCACGGGGAAGGGAGAAGAAGAAAAAGGGCGGGGGAGCGGACGCCGGTCGCGGCGGATTTGACGGGACGATTGCCCGGGTCGCGGGGACAAACTCCCGAAAAAACGCGCCGGGGCGAACGGGTTTACCCTTGTTCGAGTCCCGGCGTCGGAAATCCCGAGCGGGGAGAATTCAATTTTTTTCGAGGAATTCCCCGACCCGCGTCCGGTAGTAGTCGTTCATGGATTCTTTCAGGGCGGCCAGCGCTTCATCCGCGGTCTTTTTCCCGAGATTCAAATCCAAAAGGACCCGGAAGTCTTTTCCGTCGTCCCGGCCGCCGCCGTAAGGCCAGAAAGGCGTTATGAAGTGGGCTTGGGAGCCGGTCAGGCGGGAACGGCAGACCTTTTCCTCCAGGACCATGGCGTCGGAGAGCGCGGCCTGGTTCTTGATGAGGCCGTCCGTCAGTTTTCTTTTCAGTTCCAGGGCTTCGGGGAGTTTTTCGACCTCGGGTCTGTTCAAAAGGTCGTGGGCCACGTCCCATCTTTTCATGGTCCCGAGGCCTTTGGCGTGGATGATGGCCAGATAGAGGATGGCCTGGGGATCCTTGGCGTCGGACGCCGAAGTCAGCCAAAATTTGGCTTTGGCGATGTCGCGCTCGCAGACGTTTCCCTCGAGGAGGGAGATCCCGAGCAGCCTCTGGGCCGGAACGTGACCCATCTCGGCCGCCTTGTGGAAGTAGCGCAGGGCCAGCTCGGGGTCTGACTCGTTTCCGCCGGCGGAGAGGAAAAATCTCTTTCCGGTCTCGAAGAGCTCTTCGGGGTTTTCGCTGTGGGTATGTCGGGACATCCGGCTCACCGCCTTCGGGTTTCTGTTTCGTCGGAAGCGCCCGCGGCTTTTCGTAGCGGGGCGATGGAGATCCGTCCGCGTTCCCCGGGGGGTTTTCCCTTCGGGCCCGGGAACTTCCCCGGGGGAGCGTCCCCGGCCCCCGGGGGTGAAAAAGAACCGGGGTGACGGGAAAGCGGAAAACGCCCCGTTTCGGCCAAAAGTACCCCTCCGAAACGCCCGGGTTTCGCCGGGCCGGGGAATCGGCCGGGCGCCGGCGGAAGCGGGTGAAATCGGGACCTTTCGGATTCGGGCGACCGTTTTTTCAAAGCGATCGGGATTGTTTTCAATCGGACAGGGTGAGGATCTCGGCTCCCGTGTCCGTCACCGACAGGGTGTGCTCGTACTGGGCGGACAGCTTGCGATCCGCGGTCACCGCGGTCCAGCCGTCGGACAGGACCTCGATTTCCCAGCACCCTTCGTTGATCATGGGCTCTATGGTTATGACCATGCCCGTTTTGAGCTTGAGTCCCGTTCCGGCCGTCCCGTAATGGTAGACCGACGGGGGTTCGTGGAGGTCGAGGCCCACCCCGTGTCCCACGAAGTCCCTCACGACCGAAAAGCCCTGGGGTTCCGCGCGGGCCTGGATGGCGGCTCCGATGTCGCCTATGTGGGAGCCGTTTCTGACCGTGGCTATGGCGTCCATCATGGAATCGTAGGAGGCCTTGGCGAGACCCGCGGCCGCGGGGGAGACGTTTCCCACGTGGTAGGTCCTGCAGGTGTCGCCGAAGTAGCCGTTCAGGATGGTCGTGACGTCAATCTTCACGAGATCGCCGTCCTTCAAGACCCTGGAGCCGGGAATGCCGTGGCAGACCTCTTCGTTGACCGAGACGCAGGTGGCCCCCGGGAAACCCTTGTAACCCAGGGAGGCCGAGACCCCGCCGCGGCTCTTGATGAAGTCGTTGAGTTCCTTGTCCAGGGCTCTCGTGGTCATCCCCGCCTTTATTATTTTTCCGGCGTGGTCCAGGGTCCGGGAGGCGAGTCTGGCGCTCGCCCGGATCTTTTCGATTTCCCCGGGGGTCTTGATTTGAACCACGTTGCCGGGCCGCCGTCTTTTGGGAAATGTGCTCATCATCTTTTGCCGTCCTTGATTGTCGCCGTCATTTGAAGGCCGGAACCGCCGAAGGCCGGAACCGCGCCCCGTCGCTTCGACGGTGGCGGGAAACCGGCGGCGCCCCGCCCGGCGGGGGCCAAAAATTTTCGCGCGGGTCCCCCGGCCCGCGAACCCCCGCGTCAATACGAACTCGTTCTTACGGTCACCACCAAACGGGTGTGGGTCACGCCCGATTCCCTCTTCACCAGACCCGAGAAATCGAAGGTCCCTTTCCCGTTCGCGGGGACGTAGGACGGCGTCACGAAGGAGTCGCCGTAGGCTATGGGGGTCCCGTCCTGGTCGTAGAGGATCCCCTGGAGTCTCGCCCCGTGGACCGGGGCTCCCGTGGCGTTGATGACGGTGCCGGTCACCCTCACGTGGGACGTGCCGTTGAAGTAGTTCCACTTGTAGGCGAGAACGGGCATGGACACGCTCCCGGGGGTCAGTTCCGAAACGTCGATTTCGGTGGGCGGCATCTTCTCGCCGGGAACGGAGAGGGCCGCGGAGCAACCCGCCAGAAAGACGAGGACGGAAACAAGACCGGCCGTCGCGGCCGAAAAGCGCTTCGTCGAAAGCTTTTGGGGTTTTGGCATCTCGTTTGATCCTGAGGGTCGTTCGCGGCTAATCCCGGAGCGGCCCCGCCCGCCGCGAAAGGGCCGTTTTCGGGGGCGGTCGCCGCGGGAGTCCCGAACGCCCCGGAAATTTTCGTGATTTGACGGGCA
>JAITKT010000194.1 GCA_031278225.1 Deltaproteobacteria bacterium | reverse complement strand
CCGCCCATCCCGCGAGGGGTCTTTTGATCATGAGGAAGAGGGAACTCGAGACGGAACTCCTGGGTTACGGATCGGCCCAATTGAAAGGACCCCATCTCGCGGACCCCGACCCCCGGAATCGGGAGAAAAACACCCTGGCTTTGTCCCGGGAGGCCGCCCGTCTGGCCCGGGGGGAAGGGACGGGATTTCTTTCCGCCAAGACCTCCCACGACCCGGCCCTCATCCGCGGTTTCGCGCGGGCGGGATTCGAGGTGGCGGAGATAGGGGCCTGTCTCGCGGGACCCGTGGTCGTTCCCGCCGCGGCGGAAGACCGGGAGGGGGAAAGCAGGAAGTTTTTCAAATCGGCCGGAATAACCGTCGCGAACGCCTCGGAAACGGATCCCGGGACCGTCGTCTCGGACCTGGGCGAGCTCTTTCACGACGGGCATCATCTCCACGGACCCTTTCTCCCCGAGGGCTTTTCCGGAAAACTTTGGTCCAGGGTCCTGGAAAGGGAACTCGGGAGGGGCGCTCCATCCCTTCTCGCTTTCGACAACAGACAGAACCGAATCCTGGGCATCGCCGCGGCCGACCTCCGCGGAACGGACGCTACCCTCACCGTTCTTCACGTGAACGAAGAAAGAAGAAGGGAAGGATTGGGGAGGGAATTGCTTCTGGCCCTCTTCCGGACCCTCGCGGACGCGGGCGCCAAAACCATGGCTCTCGAGACGAGTTCCCACAACATTCCCGCCATAAACCTCTACCTTTCCCTGGGCCTGAAACACACCGCTCCCAACATAACCCTGCACCTCGACCTGAAAAACCGGAGAGGCGGGTGGCGCTGAACCCGCCCCGGGTTGTTTTTCGGGGAACCTTTGGGGTTCGGGGAAGCGATTCGGACGACGGCGTCTTTGACGCGAAACGTCCCGGCTTCGTCCGATTTCGGGCAAATGAGCGCGCGAAAACGCGGTCGGCCCGATTTTGACGCGGGCGGCGCGAAAATCTCCGAATCGGGGAACGGCCGCGCCAACGGCGCCATCGGGAGCCGGTGGCGTTTCCGAAAACTCTTTTCCCGAATCGCGGCAAGTTTTCGCGCGAGGGAGTTGACGATGCCTTCCCGGCGGTCGGAGCGTTCGGAACCCGCCGGGATTGAGTTTGTTTGTCGCCCGACCTTTGCCGCGCGGGGAAAAGGCTTTGCTTCGGTCACCCCGGCAATTCATGAAAATGTTCGCTGATTTTCGGAGAATTTTTTTGACCGGAGTCAAGACATCGGAAGAGTTTTTCAAAATAATATTTTTTTACCGCTTTAAGGGAAGGCCCGGTTCGGGAGTCGTTTCCGGACCTTGACCCAGGCGAAAGCGGATAAAAAAACCGCCGGGAGCCAGGCCCCCGGCGGCAATCGAAAACGTTCGGAAAGCCCCGTTGATTTTCGGGGCTGTTTTTCGTCCCGGTTCATTTCGAAGGCCAAATAAAAAGAACGGGGCGGGGCGTAAGAATGGGAATGGTCGCCCGCGGTCGCGTTTGGGACCCCTTGGCTTCCGCGGTCGCGTTTGTCGGGAACGTTCGTGACGTCAAGGATCGGGCGGTGGTTGTCGTTGAAGCGACAACTCGCCCGAAGGTCCAAAACCCCCTTGTCCCGGGCCTTGCGGACGCGGTGAGGATCCGCGTTCGGGGTGCCGTCGACGGCAAAGGCGGGGTTGTCGCGGAGGCAGGCCCCGGCCTCGTGCCCGAAGCTTATTCTTCCCCCGAAACCGACGGGCGGGGCGCGGGCGACCTCGAGGTTCGCGACGCGTCGCGGCGGGGAACCGGTCCGGGCGCCTCTCGGGCGGTGTCCGCGATAATCGTGGCCGTTTTCGACGAATTTGTCGTGTTTGCCGTCGAAATGGGCGTGATTTCCCCCGAAGTTCAAATGTTTCGAGAAGCGGGCGTCGACCGAAAGCTCGAAACCCCGCCCGACGGTGGATCCGGTCGGGGTCGTCTCGCCCGTTTCGATGTCGGTGGTGTCGTCGTTTTCGGTGAATATCTTGAAGACGGCGGCCTCGAGACGGAGCCAGTCGGTCGGGGTCATCCCGGTTCCGATTTCGTGCCGGTCGCGGGACTTGAGGTTGAAGGGATCGCCCGAATGGAAGCCCCCGGAACCAGCGCTCAGGCCGGGGGCGGAAAATGACCGTCCGAAACTCGCGCGGACTTCCGGCCAATCGTGAGGGGTGAAAAGAGCCCCCGCTTTGGGGCCGAAAAAGGTGAAGGTTTTCGAGGAAGCGTCCCCGCCGAAGTTGTCCTCGCGGCTTCCGCTCGGGGCGTCGTGTCGGGCCCCCGCCCTCGGGTTGAGGGTCTCGAGAACCCGATGCGTCGACTCCGCGAGAATCGCGGGGTTGGAAATCGAGAAAATCCGCTCGCGGTCGGGGTCCTTCGGATGGGCCCGTCCGCTTCCCCAAGGCGCGGAAAACCACATCTTGTCGGGATCTTCCTTCTCGCGCGTGCGCGTCAGGCCCGCGGTGGCGGTGGCGGCCATTCCCCAAAGCTCTCCGTTGAAATCGCGGGTGAGACCCGTTCCCCGGGATTCGCGGGTGTCGGATTGAGTGAAGATGGAACCTTCCGTCCGTCCCATGAAGGGACCGCTCAACCGGGCGTCCGGACTTGACCGGGGAGGGGATTGGCCGACGACGGGGATTCGCGCGGGGAGCGGGAAAAAAAAGGCGCTTTGACGAAAGAACGTCAAAGCGCCTTGAAATTACCGCGGATTGTTAACCGTGAACGCCCGGATTCCGGACACCGGGCCCGATGCCTATATGTGAAGGACACCTTTGATTGGCGTCCGCCTTGACGTCATTATGACGCGTTTTTTTCCCGGGCGCAATATTTTCTCGGAAAAAATTTTTTTGATCCGGTCATTTTTTCCGATTCCGCGCGCGTGCGGGACAAAAGGATTCAAAACGGAATTTCCCGAAAACGCCCTCGGTTTCGGGGAGTTTCGCGAAATCGGGGGGAGGCGTTTCGATTTTGGAAATCGTTCGCGCGACGGAATGGCCGGGAGATCCGGGAAAACCCGGAGAATCGGGAAAATCGGAAAAATCGCGGCCAGCGACCCCGCGGGCCCCGATTCGGGGGGATTTCGGAAAGGAACGGGGGGGGGAACGGAGTCGCCGGGCCTCGAGAAGCCCCCGCGGCCGCTCGGGGAGTCGCGGGGGCGGTCGGTGATGACGATTTGACGCGCGGGCGCTCGCCGGCGCGGGAAAAAATGGATTCCCGGCCCTCGCGGCCGGAGCGGCCATCGATTTCGGGGTTTTCGAACCGGTTTCGCAAACGGTTTCGAAAAAAAACGGCGGGAAGCCGGGCGCGTCACAAGCGAACATTCTTTCGCGGATTTCGGGGGAGGGAAGGCCGGGGTGATGGCGCGGTTATCCCGATTTTGATAAAATCAACGGGAAACGGAACTTCGTTTTATCCCCGAAGTCGGATTCCTTTTTCGGGAGAGCTCCGGAAAAGCTTTCCGGCGATAAACGGTCATCACGAATTTTCGCGTTGTTTTGAAGTTTTTTTGACCTTTTTTTGACCTTTTTTTGACCTTTGTTTCTCCGGGTCGCTTCGGCGTCCTTAAGGCGCCCGGTTTCGG
>JAITKT010000135.1 GCA_031278225.1 Deltaproteobacteria bacterium | reverse complement strand
GAAATGTCCAAGGTCCCGCCGGGGCTCGGGGGGAGAAAGAGGGTGCTGATGGAGTCCTCGTTGTGGATGCGCCTTATGGCCTCGCCCAGGAGTTTGGCCACGCTCAGGACCTTTATCTTGGAAACGTTCTTGGCCGCGGGGGAAAGGGGAATGGAATTGGTCACCACCAATCGGGAGAGGGGACTCGCCTCTATGAGGTTCACGGCGTTTCCCGAGAGGACCGGGTGGGTGCAGACGGCCATGACGTCCGTCGCGCCCCGGTCCATTATGACCTTGGCGGCCTGGGTCAGGGTTCCCGCGGTGTCGACGAGGTCGTCCACGATTATGGCGCTCCGGTCCTTCACGTCCCCGATGATATTCATGGCCTTGGCTTCTCCCGGGGCGTCCCGCCTCTTGTCCACGATGGCCAGGGGGGCGTTCAGGGCCTTGGCGAGAAATCTCGTTCTTTCGACCCCCCCGGCGTCGGGGGAGACGAGGATGGGGTTCCCGGGGTTCAGGTCCTTGATGTGCCGGAGAAGGATGGGAGCCGCGAAGATGTGGTCCATGGGGATGTTGAAAAACCCCTGGATCTGCCCGGCGTGGAGGTCCATCGCCAGAACCCTCGAGGTCCCCGCCGCGGTCAGGAGGTCCGCGACCAGTTTCGCGGAGATGGGCACCCTGGGGGCCGCCTTGCGGTCCTGACGGGCGTAGCCGTAGTAGGGCAGGATGGCGGTTATCCTGAAGGCGGAAGCCCTTTTCATGGCGTCTATCATGAGAAGGAGTTCCATGAGATTGTCGTTCACGGGGGCGCAGGTGGATTGGATCACGAAGGCGTCCTTGCCCCTCACGTTTTCCCCGAGCTCCACCAGGATCTCGCCGTCGGAAAAACGCCTCACCCCGGCCTTCCCGAGAGGCTGCCAAAGGGTGTCGCAAATTTCCATGGCGAGCGTGCTGTTGGAATTTCCGGAAAAGACGACTATTTCTTCTTTCCGCATAAACGTTCCTTTGAAATGTTTCGCCGCCCGCCCGGAATGCCCCGGGGGTGATTCGGGGGTGACCGGGGATTCATTGCCCGGGGAAACGTCATTCCCCCTCGAAAAAAGAAAAGAACCCCCGATCGGGGGGGGTTTTTTGACCGGAAAGGCGGGCGTCGGCGCCGGCGGGAAAAGAAAAAAGAAAGGGGAGCCCCGGGCGGGGAGGGGAAACGTTGCCTTCCCCGGGGAGGGGAACGTCCCCCGCCTTTGAGGCGAATCGCCTCCGGCGCGCGCGGTGGGAATCGATTGTACTTTACTTTAAACGATCCGGCCCTGTCAACGGGAAACCGGGGGCCGGCGGGAACCCGGCTTTCCCCTCCCCGTCCCGGCCGCCCGAAACGAAGAGACCCCGCCGGGGGCCACCCGGGCCCCCGGCGGGGTCTGAACGCGGACGATTTTTTGTGGCTGGGGCGGAAGGATTCGAACCTTCGAATGCAGGAACCAAAACCCTGAGTCTTACCACTTGACGACGCCCCAACGGGTTCCCGAAAACCTTGGGGAAAAGGAAAAACCCCGGGACCGCCGGGAATTTTTTCGGTACTCATTTTACACGAAACAGGCTTCCTCTGTCCACCACCGGTCGGCTCCGGCCGCTTTCAGGAGTCGGGCCCGGGCCTCCCCGCTTTCCCGGGCGGTCGCGAAAAGAGCGAAGCAGGCGGTTCCGCTCCCCGTGACGCCGCGGGGCGCTCCCGCCGCGACCTCCCCCAGGGCGCGATGGAGTTCCCCGGTTTCCGGGGACAGTTTGAGGATCGCGGGGGCGAGGTCGTTTTCCCCGATCGCGGGGAAGTTCTTTCCGGAGAAACCCGAGGCGCGGTCGGGACGGAAGGGCCGAGGTTTTTTGGGAACCGGGCCCGCGAGTTCGCGGTAAGCTTCGAAGACGGCTTTGGTCGAAAGACCCCCCGGGGGTTTGGCGAGAAGGACGAAAGGCCCCGGGAGTTCCCCCGAAAAGGGGAAAAACTTCTTTCCCGCGTCCGCGAGGACCCGGACAAAGGGGCGTCCCCGCTCCCCCGGCCCGGGTTCGGAGGGTTCGCGAGGCTCTTTCGGATCGTCCCCGCGGGCTTCCGGGTCGTCGTCTTCCGGATCGTCGCCTTCCGGGTCGTCGCCTTCGGGGTCGTCTTCTCGGGGCACCTTGACGTCGTCGCCCCCGAGAAAGAAGGGCATGTCCGCGCCTAGGCCGAAAGCCATGTCCGCCAGGGCTTCCGCGGACAAGGGTTCCGGGCTCAGGCGATTCAAGAGCTTCAGCACCGCCGCCCCGTCGGAGGAGCCTCCCCCCAAACCGGACTTCGCGGGTACGCGCTTTTTGAGCGTTATCTCCAGGGGAAACCTTGGGAAACGCGTTTTTTTCCTGTAGGCCGCGAGGGCTTTCACGCAGAGATTGTTTTCCCCGAAAAAGCCGGGGTCCGGGAGCTCTCCCGCGGGAAGCCGCGGGGTCAGGAGGTCGGGGCCGTCGGTGAGGACGGGGAAAAACACGGCGGGCTTGTAATCCAGGACAACGGTGTCGGCCAGACTCAGGCGGGCCATGAGACTGAAGAGCTCGTGCTTTTCGCCGTCGGGGCTTTTCCCCCGGACCTTCAGGAAGAGGTTTATTTTGGCCGGCGCCGCGAGGATCGCGGGAAACCGTTTTTTCTTCGCCACGCGCTTTTCCCCTTTCGTCCGCCCGCCGAATCGCGGCCGCCGCCCCGAAACCGAAGGGCCGGGCGATCGGACCGTCCCGAAATTCCGATTGTCGGTCGGGCGGGGTCCGGCGGCCGGGGGCGCGGGGAGGGATTCAGCGCGCGATTTCCGCGGGGTCCACGAGATTCACGACGAGACCGCCGCTGACCTTGGGATGGAAATAAGTGGCCTTCCGGGGCATCACCCGGCCCGACTCCGTGACCCTCACGATCTCTTCGAGAGTCACGGGATTCAGGATGAAGGCCGCCCTTTTGCCCGAGTCGACCATACCGAGGGCCTCGTCGACCCCCGAGACGTAACTCATGAAGTCCGGATCGTCCAGGTTCTCCTCGGTCATGCCCAGGGCCCGCTCCAGAATCACCCCCGTCAGGACCGAAACGTCCAGGCGGGACAGGGGGGAGTTGTCGGTGTGTTCCCGGGCCCAGGTTTCCTTGACCTTTTCCCTGACTTTCACGAAGCAATGGTGGTCGGCCCCGTTCAAAACGAGGCCGTAGACCGTGAGGCCCTTTTTTTTGTCCTCCCGGAGCTTCTTTTTCAAGACTTCCATGGCCCGGTCCCTGCCCCCGTCCCCGAAGGGGATGAGCTTCACGGACGCGAATTCCCCGAGCTTTTTCAGGATCTCCCCGTTGGAAAGGGGGGAAGCGCTCAGGATCCTGTGCGTGGGGAGGACCAGGAGGCCCTTGTCGCTCATGGGGCAGAGATAGATCATGACGTAATTCAAGGAACTCTCCCCGGGAATCGCGACCCCGGCCTTTTCGGCCTCCCTCGTCATCAGGTCCCGGTAGTTCAGGGCGGTCGCGTAACGGTGATGGCCGTCGGCGATGTAAACCGTGAGGTCGGAAAGACTTTTTTCGACCATGGCGATGTCCGCCGGGTCCTCCACGAAGGTCATCTCGTGGAGCTGGCCCCCGGGGTCGGTGAAGGACGCGTCGGGTTTTCCGCGCGTCCTGTCCCCCAAGAACTCCAGAAAGTGTCCCCGGGGGTCGGGAAAAAAACCGAAGATGGGGCTCAGCTGGGCCCCGGTCTTTTTCATGAGATCCAGGCGCTCTTCCTTGTGGTAACTGAAGGTCCTCTCGTGGGGCCTCACCCGCGATTTTTTTCCGGCTTCCTCGAGTTTCATGAGGCACACGAAACCCAGCCTGTCGACCCTTTCCCCGGGACGGGGCCCGTTCCACTCCGTGCGCATGAAAAACAGGGCCGGGCGGGGTCTTCTCGCGAGGACCCCGTCTTTGATCCACTCCGAGAGAAGGGCCGCGGACCTTTCGTGCCAGGTCATGGGACCCGCGTCCCCCGGAAGGACGGCTCCCAGGTCGACGCGCAGGAAATTGTGAGGATGGCTCTCGTGAAAAGCCCTTCGTTCCCCGTCCGACAAAATGTCGTAGGGGGGCGAGACCAAAAGGCCCCCGACGCTTTCCAATTCTTTTTGATCGTAAACGTACCCTCTGAAGGGAGCTATCGAAACCATGCGCCGGTTGTCCTCCGAAGCGAATGAATGGAACGACGATCCTAGCACAAGTCGGAACGGGCTTCAATACCGGGGAAAAACGCGCGCCGGTCATGAATTACCCGCGCGACCGGCGAGGGTTTTTCGGGCGTTTTCCGCCCCCGGATCCGGGAAAACCGGGGGATTGGTCCCTCGGGAGTCGGAGGAAAAATCCCCTCGAAATAAAGGCGACGAACCAAGGGGGCTTTCATTGTTTTCCCGACGGAAAAAGAAACTTCCCCCGCGCGCGTTCGCCGCTCGGGAAAAATCCCCGGGGAAAACGAATCCCCGGCCGCCTCCCCCGGGTCCCCCTCGCTTTCGCGGGGCAAAAAAAGGACGCGAAAGAAAGAAGCGAAAGGAAGAAACGAAAGGAAGACGCGGGAGGAAGAAACGAGAGGAAGACGCTGGAGGAAGAAGCGGAATGAAAAAACAAGAGGGGGGCGCGAACGAAATTTTTCGGGGGTTTCCTTCGAAATTTCGGAGACGCGGGCGCCCGAAAAAAATTGTCCCGCGGACGAGCGCCCGAACGCGCCGCCCCCCGCGGGAATTTTTTCCGTCTCAGATCATGCTCAGATAGACGTTTATGTTTTGCCTCACGGCGGCGAGGATTTCCTTGAGGTTGGCCACGTTTCCGACCACGTAGGCCACGTCCGAACCGCGGCCGGCGTCCTCGAGTTTTTTGGCTTCCCCGGAGAGGCCCACCGCGCCCACCGTGGCGGAGGCGCTTTTCATGGCGTGGAAGGAAATGGTGAGCTTTTTGAGGTCCGACGGTGTCTCCTCCGGGAAGGGGGCGAGCATTTCCAGCCATCCGTTCAAATCGCTCAGGTAGAAACCCAAGACGCGTTTGTAGCTTTCCACGGACCCCCGGCAGCGGGAGAGCCCGAGGTCGAAGTCCACGTGGTACTCGTCCCGGGAGAGATTGGGTCCGACGGTTTCCAGGGGGACTTCCTTCGACTTCGCGGGTTCCCGGGGGACGGGAGCGGCCGCGTCGTCCGGGTCGGGGATTTTCTCGGGGGCCGGGGGGGCGGGGGGAAACTTCGCGAGCGCGGGCTTCGGCTCCGGGGGGAGGCTCGAGCCGTGGCGGATGTAATGATTCACGTTCGCGAGGACCTTCTCGAGGATGACGAGGGTCCGGGAGATGTTGTCCTCGATGTAGTTGTAGTCGCCCATCTTGGCCGCCTCGTGGAGCACCAGGGAGGCGGCGGCGAGTTTTTTGGCCCCTATTATGTCCGAGGCGGAGCCCAGGTCCTGAAAGAGAAAGGCGAGGTCCGCGTAATCGGTGTCGTCGCTTACGCCGCGGAGGCGGTTAAGCCAACTCGCGCCCTCCCTCGAGAAGATCTCGAGGATCCTCTTGTGGCCCCCCTCCCCCTTGGATCTTTTCAGGCCGGCGTCGAAATCCACGTTCACGTCCTCGGAAGAGGGCTCGCGGTTCGAGTTTCCGAGGCCCATGGCCACCCTGTCCTTGTTTTTCATGACCCTCGCGAGCTTGTCCGCGGGGAGCCATCTCTCGAGGATCTCCTCCAGAAGGACGAGGTCTATGGGTTTGGCTATGAAATCGTTGAACCCGTTGGAGAGAAACCTCTCCTTCACCCCGGGGACTATGTTCGCGGTGAGGGCTATGATGACCACGTCGGCGTACTTGTCGTCGTCCATGTCCCTGACGCGCCTCGTGGCCTCCATGCCGTCCATCTCGGGCATCATGTGGTCCATGAAGACGAGGTCGTAGCGCTTGGCCCTGATCATTTCTATGGCCCGTCTCCCGCCGGGGGCCGCGTCCACCTCGCAGCCGTAGCCCGTGAGGATGGCCTCGGCCACGCTGATGTTGGTGGGGAGGTCGTCCACGATCAAGACCTTGGGGGGATCCCCCTCGTCCTCTTCTTCTTCTTCCGCTTCGTACGTTCCCGGACCCGTCGCGGCGCCCGTCGCGGCGCCCCGCGCGGGGTCTTCCGGGGAAAAGCCGGGGATGCCCGCGCCCGGTTCCCGCCCGGCCATCTCGATCTCCAGCTCCCGGAGTTCGGCCAGGGCCTTCCTGAAACCGCTCGGGGGAGGATCGGGGGGGCTTTCCGGGGCCGGGGGGGCCGCCGTTTCGGGGGCCGCGGGGGCTTCGCCGGATTGGCCGGAATCGCCGGACTCGTCGGCTTGTGGGGGCCGTCCGTCCTTCCCGTCCCCGGGGGCTTCGGCTGAATCGCGGGAATCGGGGGAATCGGTCGAATCGGCGGAATCGGGGGCGGGGGCGGCGGCGCTCGGGGCGCCCGCGGAGCCGTTCCCGCCGCCCGGGGAGGCGCCCGGGGAATCGGTTTTCGAAGCGCCCGGGGAGTCGGTTTTCGAGTCGGACGGGGAGTCGGAACGGACGTCGGGGGAGGGGGCTTCGCCGTTCCCGTCGCCGTTCCCGTTCGCGCCTTTCTTGGGGACCTGGTCCTGGGCCATGGCCTCCCGGACCTCGACCGCGGCGGCCCGGACGGCCTGGGCGGCGAGCTCGTCCTCGGAGACGCAGTGGACCTTGTCGGGGGTGATCCAACGGAGGATGGTCTCCTGGAGGATGCCGAGGTCTATGGGCTTGGAGATGAAGTCGGAAAAGCCGTGGGAGAGGAACATGTCCCTCATGCCCGAGACCGCGTTGGCGGTCAGGGCCACTATGGGGAGGTCCTTGAACTTCCCGCCGTCCATGTAGCGGATGAGGCGGGTGGCCTCGATGCCGTCCATCTCGGGCATGAGATGGTCCATGAAGACGATGTCGTAGCGGTGCTTGGAGACCAGCTCCAGGGACTCCTTGGCGTTGTTGGTGGTGTCGATGCGGCAGCCGTACTCCGAGAGGAGGGCCGAGGCCACCTGGAGATTGGTCTCGAGGTCGTCGACGACGAGCACCCTCCCCTTGGGAACGAGGATCCTCTCCCTCCGTCTCGCCCGGCCGTCGTAGCGGACCTTGGCGGGGGCGTTGTTCAAAAAATTCGCGAGGACGAGGGAGTAAACCGGGCTCTGGATGTAGGTGAAATTTCTTCCGGGCCTCTCCCGGGGCTGGTTGGTGATGACCGCGACCCGGGCCCCGGGGAGCTCGGACTCGATCTTTTCGCCCAAAACCTTGAACAGGGCCTCGTCGACCAGGACGTGCCCGTACTCCACGCCGTTTTTGAGGGCCGCCTGAAACTCCTCCGCGCTTCTGGTCAGGGTGTGCCGGACCCTGAGGTTTTCGAGAGTCGCGACGTAGGAGCGGGCGTTGTCCTCCCGGACCGTCCCGCAGAGGACCACGCTCTTTTCCGGATCCAAAACCGTCGCGAAGACCTCTTCCTTCTCGATCTCCTGGGGCACCGTCACCTTGAAGGTGGAGCCTATGCCGTAGGTGCTGTCGAAGCTTATGTCCCCGTTCATCATGTGACAGAGGGATTGGGTGATGGTGAGGCCGAGTCCGGTTCCCTCCACCCCCCGGTTTCTCTGGGCGTCCACCCTCGAGTAGTCGGCGAAGAGCTTGGCCCGGTCCTCGGCCTTGATGCCTATGCCCGTGTCCTTGATGGAAACCGCGAGCTCCAGAAAACCCGTGTCCGGACGTCTTTTTCCCCTTATTTGGAGATAGACGTAACCCTCGTGGGTGTATTTGACGGCGTTGGAGAGGATGTTCAAAATAATCTGCCGGACCCTCGTCACGTCCCCCCGGAGACAGTTGGGAAGGTTCGCGTCCACGAAGACCAGAAAGGAGAGGCTCTTCTCCTCCAGCCTCACCCTTATGATGTTTATCGTGTCGTTCACGAGGGAGGAGAGGGTGTAGCTGAAGGGCACGAACTTGAATTTCCCGCTCTTGATGGCCGAAAAGTCCAGGATGTCGTTTATGATGGAGAGAAGGAGATCCCCCGCGTGCTTGATGTTGACGGACCAAGCCCGGCACTGGGAGCTCATCTCCCCCTCGGCCCGGAGCAAAAGGTCGCTCATCCCCACGATGGCGTTCATGGGGGTCCTTATCTCGTGGCTGATCCTCGTCAAAAAGGAGAGTTTCCTGTGGTTTTCGTCCTCGGCCACGATCTTTTGGAAGGACATCCGGAGAAGGACGTAAGAAACCACGAGAGCGAGGAAAAGCCCCGCGGTCCCGAGCCCCAAAAAGGCGAGCCGGACCGGGGCCCGGTAGGTGGAGTCGGGTATCGCGACCCCGGCGGCCCAGCCCTCGGAGAGCCTCCGGAGGTAGATCCTCGCGCGGACCCCCTCCCCGTCGGTCGCGACGACGTCCCCCAAGGCCGCCCCGGACCTTATGAGGTCATAGACCTTTCCGTAGTCGGGGGAGAGCTCCGAAAGCCTCTTTCCCACCGCGGAGGGGTCCCCGTGGGAGAGGACGATCCCCTCCTCGTTCACCAGAAACCCGTAACCCCCCTTGGTGAAAACGAGTCCCCGGGTGTCGTCCCGGAGGAAGTTGAGGCTCACGTCCATGCACAGGACCCCGTGAAACTCCCCCGACTTCCCGTAGATCTCCCTCGCGATGGATATCACCAGTTCGTCGAACTTGACGATCCAATGGGGGGAGGAAAAGTCCAGTTCGGGGGTGCGCCTCGCCCCCCGGAACCAGTCCTCGTTCTCCAGGGCCCCGAGGTCCCCGTCGTAGAGGTCCAGGGTGTCCACCAGGTGTCCCCGGATGACCCCGTATATCCCGTAGACCCCGGCCGCCCCTATGGGATGGGACTTGAGCTCCAGGGTGAGTTTTTCCAGATAGGCCTCCATCTCCGCCGTGGAAGCCCCCATGTCCATCCGGTTCACCATTTCGGCGTAGGCCTCGTCGAAGTCGTTCACCGGATCCCGGAGGGTCAGTCTCACGCTCCTGTCCATCTCGCCCATGGCGGCGGAAAAGTGGCTCTCGTTGTTTCTCCTGACCACGTTCTGGACGAAGAAACAACCCATGACGACCATGATCGCGAAAGCCGCCCAGACGAAGACGAACTTTGGAAGGCTCTCGCGAAACGCCACTTTCCAATTCATTTGCCGGCCCTCGACGAACACCCGGCCCGAATCGGCGCGGTCCCCCGGCCCGGGCGGAAAAAAAACGTCCCCGCGGGCCGGTTGTTCGACAACGGAAAAAATTCGTGGATTCGAAAGACCCCGCCGCGACCGGAAACGTCGCGGGTCCCGGACCCCCGGGCGAAAACAAAGCGAACACCCGGGCGAAAACAAGGCGAAAACGGGGCGAAAAAGGAGCGAGAAGACGCGGAAAAGAGATGAATGTGCGACCGTGCGCTTCATTATACCCCAAAAGACCCCGCCTTTGAAAGCGCCGGAACGGCATGACCCCGAACCGCCCCGCCCTCCCGGGGGACGGGCGCTTCCCCCCGCCCCCCCGGAAAGGGGACGCTTTCGGGCGATTGTCGCCTCCGGGATTGTTCCTCATGGAAACCATTTTACGCCTTTCCGTCCTCTTTTTCACTTTCCGTTTTTTCAAGAGGGGGCACCCGAAACGCTCGGGGAACACCCCCGAAAAACCCCCGAAAA
>JAITKT010000095.1 GCA_031278225.1 Deltaproteobacteria bacterium | reverse complement strand
ACATTTTTACGCCATTAGGGAAAATTTCACGGTTTTTAAAGACCCGACAAACGTTTTCGCGAATTTTACGTTTTCCGTTTGGCGCGTAATCGGCGCGCGACAGCCGCGAAATCTCCGCGATTCGGAGTTTTGGGTCCCCCGGTGGCGCCGCCCCGACGCGGTCTCGGCGATTTGTCGGCGTCGCGCGGAGAACAAACGGGACCGGACGGGAGAGCCTCATCCCCGCGGCGTTTTTGATTTTGACGCGCGGAATCCCTTCCGGATCAATAAACGGGGAACGGCGAATCCGGAACCCGCCGGAGGGTCGCGGTCGCTCTCCATTCGTCGGGGCCGGGTCCGGAAAACGGGGCGGCGGAAGCCGGCCGAAAAACAATCGAACGAAGCCGCCGAAATCAAAATTTCGCGCCGCGGGAATCGGGAAAAAGACGAAAAAAAACACCCGAACGACGAGGATTGACGCCCGTCAAGGGTGTTTGTTTCGGGGACAATCGAAGGATCCGCGTTTCGCCGAAGGCTTGGGTTTTTCCCGCGACAAATCCCGGTGAAAATTCGAACCCGGCAAGGCGCTCGAGTTCGCCGGTCCCCGGGGAAGTCCCGGGGAAGTCCGCCGAACGCGCCGAACGCGTCGAACCTTGGCCCGGAAGACCGGGGCGGCCGCCGCGGGCAATGCCCGAACGCGGGACGCACTTTGCCCCCTGGCCGTCAAAATCGACCGATTTCGACGGACCTTCGCAAAACGCGGGTCTTGCGATCAGGGCCCGTTCGGCCCCGGGCTTTCCCCTCAAGTCCTTTCGGGGCCGCTTCTCACAGGTAGTAGGTGTAGAGCAGGGTCACCACGGAACTGGGATCGCTTCCCGCGGGAAGAGCGTCCGACAGGTCCGTCGACCTCCCCCTCACGGTCACGACCAGTCCCACCCGCAGCTTCGGTCCTCCGCCGGAGTCGTTGGGGTCTCCGGTGCTCAGGGTCATGCCGTCCGGGGTGAGGTCCGAGGTCTCGAGACTCACGACGGCCGTCGCGACGGTGTTTCCGTTCATCTTGAAAACTAGGTGGGGGTCCCCCGTCCCTTCCCCGGCCCCGGCGGCCAGGTATCTCTCGTCGAAGTCCGGGGTCGCGGGGTTTCCGATTAAGGCCTCGGGACTGAATTTCGACGAGAGCTCTATCTCCACGGGTTCCCGGGGTCCGGGGGAGGGAGGCTTGTTTATGATTTCCCGGATGTCGTCCGTGCGGGGGTTCAAGAGGGCGAGGGTCAGAAAGGCGGCGATCCTCGCGGCGTTGTCCGCCGTGTTGAAGGCCTGCCGGTTCAGGCGGGTGTTTCCGGTGAGTCGGAGTTCGGTCTTCGTGCTCGAGAGAATCGCTATTCCCATGAGGCTCATGAGCGCGAGAACGCAAAGGGTGAAAGCCAAAACCATGCCGCCCCGGAAGCCTTTTCGGGTCTTCCGGGAGTCGGCCGAAAAAATGCCGTCAATTGTCATGCGCGGGTCTTTCGTGAGCGGACGGGAAATTCTTCCCAATCCGGAAAGGCGGGGGAAATCGCCGCGACCGGCGGCGCGCGGTTATCATAATCGAGAGGTCGAAAGGAAACGTTCGGGGCGAAACGGGGGGAAGATGAGGTCCGATCGGGGGAAGACGCGGGGAAGAGAAGACGAACGGGACGAAGAGAGTCGTGGGGTCAAAGGAAAAACCGGATTCCGGTTCCCGGGGCGACGGGCCGGTCACCGGTCAAGAGAGGGGAGGGGAAACCGGGTCCGGGGAAAAGACGGGCGCCGCGGCGGCCGCGACGCCCGGGGGGATTGCGACGAAAAAGTCCGAAAAAGTCCGAAAAAAGGAAGCTCCCGCGGGTCAAAGCCGCTCCCGGCGCCGCGGGGGAAAAGGGGCCGGGAGCCCCGGGGGGTCCGCCGGGGTCACAGGGCCAAATCGGTCATGGAGGCGCTGTAAACGATCTCGTGCCTTCCCTTGTCGTCGCCCCACGAGACCTTGATTTCGGCCAGGTGGCTGTACTTCGTGGGATAGCGGGGGAAGAAATCGGTCTTCATGGTGAAGGGGTAGTTGAGGCATTGGGGCGCCTCGGGACCCGAGCAGACCTTCAGGACCCGGTCCACCTTCTTCTCGACGCCCGAGGGATTGTCGTTCACCTCGTTCGTGAGTTCCTCGAAGGACATGGCCTTCAGGCGCTCGATTTCCGTCTCCGCGATGAAGGTCGCGACGGTCAGGTTGTCGGCGCGGACGTTGCCCCTCAGGGCGGCGGATTGCATCATCAGGGCGGCGAAACAGCCGAAGGCCAGAACCGCGATGGTGATGAGGATTTCCACGAGGGTGAAGCCTTCTTTCAAGGACACCCGGGACGGGAAGAATTGTTTCGAATCATGTTTTCGACGCATGGCGCGACCTCGAATTCGACCTCACGGAACGGGGACGGCCGACGTTTCTTTCTTGGAGCTCACCCTGCCCGAGTCGTTGCTGAGCGTCAAAAGATAGCCGGTCGCCCCGGCGAGGTCGGCGCTTTTCATGTGGATGAATATTTCGTAGGGTTTGGGGTCGGAGTAAACCCTGCTGTCCGGCATGAATATGGCGTAGGTCACCCCCGTCGGGACCGGATCCGATCCGTCCCTTCCGGGGTTGGTCCTGTAGACGCTCACCCTGTTGTTTGAATTGAAGACGTGACGCTCGCCCGGGTCCGTCTGCCAGGAGGAGACCGCGGAGTTGGTGTAGAGCGCGGCCTGGAGTTCCATGACGCAGGGCGTCGAGGCGGAGGCGCAGTTGATGACCGCCCTTATGGGCTTCTGGGTCGTGGCGGCCCTGAGTCTCGCCTTCTGGAAAAGGGCGTCCACCCTTCTCGCGTCGTTGCTCAGCTGACGATCGGGGATGAGCCTCGACATGGTGGGAAAAATGATGGCCGCCAGGATCCCTATGATGGCTATGACGGTCAGAAGCTCGAGCATGGAAAAGCCCGGGCTTTTCGGGACCCGGGCCCCGTTCGTGTTGTCGGCGCTGATGCGGCTCATTATTGGACCTCCCGGATTTTCCGTTGAAACCCGGCCGATGGGATCGCCCGGGGCGGTTCGCGGCCGCCGGGGCGTCGGGGCGTCGGGGCGTCGGATCGTTCGAAACCGGACCCGATTCGACTCGAAAACGCCGGGGAAAAGGCCCCGGAACCCCCGGGGGGAGGAAAACCCCCCGAAAAAGGAGTGAGGAAAAAGCCGCGAGGAAGGAAAGCTTTGGGAAAAAAAACTGTCCTCAGTGAAAGTTTCTGAGATACACGGTCTCGACCAGGGTGCTCCTGAAGAAGTTGTCCTTTTTCGCGCCCGCCTTCCGGTTGAAGAGGGCGGGTCGGGCCGAGGTCTTGGGCCCGCGTCCCATGGGGGAGCGGGAAGTGACGCCCACGGTCGCGGCTTTCACCCCGCGGGTGTCCAAAACCGCGGAGGACATCCCGGGGTCGGCCCCCGTGAGGTTGTTGTCCACCGCGTCCGCGTCGTAAAACCAGTAGATTTGGAGGTCCTCCACGTTGTCGGCCACCGCGGTCGATTTTCTCGTCGCGTCGTCGTGGCGGGTTCTCGAGACGTCGTGGTAATCGGCCATGAGCCTTTGCTTCTCCTCGTCCACGTAGTAGGTCACGAAGCTGACGTCCCGGAAATTGTAAACGTGGTACCCGTTTATGTCCGTCGCGGGTATCACGGGGTTCTTGGGGTTGGTGAAACGTCCCCCCCTTTTGATCGGGAGATTGGGGACCGTTCCCCCCTTGACGGTGAAGTTGTCCAGTTCGACGAGCCAACATTCCGAGGCGTTTCCCACGGCCAGGATGTCCCCGGGTTTGACCGAGGTCTCGGGGACGGGCCTGTCGGTCTCCAGAATCGACCCCCCCGGCTTGTGATTCACCACGGCCCCCAGGGGGATCCCCGACTCCACGTTGGCCCTGAAGACGGTCACGGTGTCGGAGAAATCCGCTCCCCCGTCGGCCCCGTAAATCGCCCTCGCCCCCGCTTTCCCCGTCAGGGAGTCGCTGTGGGAGAAAAAGCCCGGGGTCGCGACCGTTTTGGTCGGGGGGGACTTGGCCTTGGTGTCCGGAACCTCCCTCGTGGGACTGTAGATCTGCACCAATTTGAGGTCGGGACCGAAGAGCCCCAGGCCGTTTCCGGCCATCCGGACGTCCCTCCCCACCGCGAAGAGGGCCGCCCTCATGTTCCGGTGCTGGGCAATTCTCGCTTCCTCCCTCAGGAAATAACCGGAATTGAGTCTGTGGAGCGAGAAGGCCACCCCCGAAACCACGAGGGACAGAAGAACCGCGACCATGAGCTCGACGAGCGAAAACCCGGAGGGATTGCCGCCCGGAAAACCGGAAGGGATTTCGGACCTTTGATTGTCGTTCCCCTCCTCGGGTTTGGAATCGAAACGCGCGAAAAACTTGAAAACGCCGGAATCGGCGTCCCCGGGATTGGCGGACATGAAAACACCTTGAGAACGCGGGGGAACCTGAAAAAAGGGGAAAAGACGACGGACGAAAGCGAAATCCGAAATCGTCGGCCGGGGCGCTCGCGGCCGCGGAAGCGCGGGCGAAGGGCCCGAAACGTCAAGGGAAAAACGGAAAAGACGACGGGAATGTCGGGAAAAACAAAGGGAAAACGAAAAACAAGCGAAATCAAAGAGAAATCGCGGGGGAAAACCAAAAAAACCGACGAAAAAACCAAAGTCAAAGGCCCCGCGGGGGAGGGCTCAACTGATGGACGCGGGGAGCTGCAAATTCAGCTCCATGGGTCCGTCCTTCACCGCTATCTTCGCCGCCCTCAGGTCCCAGCGGACCTCCAGGGTGGCTCCCTCCAGTCTCGGGTCGGCGCAGGTTCCGCTCATCTTGAAGCCGTCGGTGGTCCTGGTCGACCAGAGGTGAATTTCCGTTATCTCCCGGCAGGTGTCCGGGGCCAGGAGGGGCACGTAGTATTTGTAGATCCTGGACTCCCTTCCCTTGTAATTGATGTTTCGGTCCACGTGCCTCAGTCTCAAAAGGTCCCTTCTCAGGGCCAGGAAGTCGGAAAGGAGGATGTCCTTCCCGTAATCCAGGGGGGGAGGGGCCTCGTAGGCTTGAGTCTCGACCGGGGGCGCGACGGAGTAGGCGAACACCCAACCCATGGCCCCCAAAAGAAGAATCACCATCACCGCCGTCAATCCCAGCCAAATCTTAGTCCGCGGGGGGTCTTCCGGAAGAACGGGGAGGGCGTCCAGGATGGTTCCCGCTTCTTCCCGCGCCCCGGTTCCCAGCCGGTTGTAGTCGATTCGGTTGAGAATCGAATTGACCGCGTCCCTTTGTCCCGGGACGGGAGCGGTCTGAGCCGGGGCCAGTCCCAGCTCCTTGTCCAGGTTTCCCGGTTGGGGCCTGAATCTTTCCCCGCATTTCGGACATTTCACCCAAACTTCCTTCTTCCCGGTGAGGGAAGAGTCGGAGACTCGGAGTTTGGTCATGCAACCGGGGCAAAGAAGAATCATTGGTTCGGCGGTGGCGGCCGCCCGGGAGACTGACCCGGGGGCGACGGTCCTTTCCTTTGGTCATTGGCCGTGAACCCCTCCCCGGGGCGGGGCTCGGTCGCTTTCGGGATTGACCGCGTCATGACGGAACCGAAACCGGACCCGAACCGAAAACCCGCCGAACCGGGCGCGGGGGAAGGCGGCCGAGAATTCATCGCGTTCGCCCCCGAAAAGGGAGACTAAGTTACTAAATAGTCAGAAGCGGGACAAAAGTCAAGGCGGCCGCGGCGTCGCGGAGACGGGGGAGCCCTTTCCGGAACCGATTCCGGACCCGATTTCGGATCCGGTTCCAAACCCCGGAAACCCCCCCTTCGCCGGGGATGTCAAGTTTCAGTGCACGGGTTGTCGCCAAAGAGCCCCCGGGGTACCTCCGGGGTTACCCGAAATCTTTCGCGCGGAAGCTCGGACGCGCCCGGAACCCCCGAGGGGAAAAACAGTCTGAAATCAAAGAGAAATTCTCCGGAAAACCCGCCGATGATCCGGAAAGGGCCGCGAGAATCCCGAAAAAAACTGCCCCGTCCGGGCCGGCTCCCGGCCGCTTCCGGAGCGCCTTCCGGCGAGGGGACCGCGGCGGCCGTTTTCGCCGGTTTGACCCCGGACCGAACCGGGCCGGGCGGGGTCGGGTCGGGGACGAAAACAACCGGGCCGGGGATAATACGATGCAATAATCGTGCCCCGGTCCTCCCCCCGGTCCGCGGCCCGGCTCGGGGCCCGGTCCGGGGGCCGGTCCGGTGGGAGGATCGGATGCCGGGGGAGGGATCGGGGGAAAACCCGGGGAGAAAACGGGAGAATCGGGGGAGTGTTTTTCGGGGGAAAGAGGGAAGGAAACACCCCTTCCGGCGGCCGGGCGGGGTATCGGAAAAAGGGGAAAAGAAAGGGAAAAAGCTTTATTTCAGGTAGGGCCTCTCTTCCTCGAAGAGGAAACCCCTGGCCAGGGGTTTCAGGGAGAGGGCGACCGGGTCCTCGGGGTGAGCGAGGTAGGCCGCGAGGGCGATCTGCCCCTGGAGTTTGGGGTCGATGCCCTTTATGAGCTCCCCGAGCTCCCCGAGCCTCCCCTCTTCCAGAAGGAGAAGGGCGGACATCGCGAAATCGGGGTAAGCCGCCTCGTTCATGATGAAGGATTCGATCTCGTCCGCGTCGAGCTTTTCCTTGAGATAAAGCCCGAAGAGGATCCAGGCGTTGTCGTTGTCGATGACGTGGGCGGGATTCAAGGCCAGGAGTTCCTTCTTGAGTTCCTCCGGGGCCCCGTCGGAGGCCGCGGCCTGGGCGAGAATCAGGGACCTCTGGTAAGGACCCGCGGCCGCGACGGCTTCGGCGATTCGCCCCCTCGCGAGGAGCCTTCGGGCCCGGTGCAGGGGATTCGCGGCGGCGGACCCCCCGGCTCCCCCGGCTCCCCCGGCTCCCTCGGTGGACGGGGAAAGCGACCTCCCCAGCCCCGGGGACCAGGGACCCAACTCGGAATAGATCTCGGCCTCGGTCTTGCCGTTGAAGCGGGAGAGTCTGGCCAAAAGGTCCATGTCCAGAAGCATGCTCCTCGGATCCAGGGAAAAGGCCTTTTCGAGAAGGGCGCGGGAGTTCACGTTGTCCCCTTCCCCGAAGAGCTGGAGACCGGCCCCCATGTTTATCAGGGAATTGTCCGGGAAGGCCAGGAGAAGGTCCAGATAACTCCTTCTCCTTTCGGGGTTGTCCCGCAAACACTCCTGGGCCAGATAGAAGTCGTTGGGATTCAGGTCCCTCCCGGACCTCTCCGTCCGGGCTTCCCCGGACCCCGGGGCGTTCGCGGCGTCGGGGTCGTTCGGGGAGCTCGCGGCGGGGACGGTCTCCCCGTTCGCGGACGCGGTTTCGGTTTCGGTTTCCGCTCCCGTTTCCGCGGGCGTTCCGAAGGAGGCGTGAACCGGGTCGGTGGTTTGGTCGGGAGCCGGGTCGGGTTCGGGCGCGGGAGCGGTCGCGGAACCGGGTTCGCGGGCGAGGTCCGGAACCGGGTCGATTGTCACGTCCGGAGCGGGGTTTCGGGAGGGGGAATCGAGGACGTCGTATTCGCCTTTGACCCCGACGTTGGTCTCGTCAATGTTTTTCATGGCTTCCCCGAAGACGTCCCGGAGGTAGCCCTGGTTGTAGACGGCCTCGTTTCGGGGGAGCGGCGGGTTTGACGCGGGGGCGCCCAAAGACGATCCGAGGGACCCCGGCGCGGGGCCGTGGCTTTCCCCCGGGGCGGGGGTGCCCAAAGAGAGTCCCGGGGTGAGTTCGGGGGGGAGGGGACCCCGTTCGTTGAAGCCGAAATCCTTGAGCATGTTCTCGCAAAGGAGGTTCGCCCTTCCGGGGGGATGGTTTCCGATGAGTTCCCGCAGGGTCCAGACGTCCCCGGGGTAAGAGGCGAGTCTCTTTTTCAAAAGGGCCACCGTCTCCTCCTCCGGGGTCGTGGCCGACAAGAGGTGGAGCCAGATCGGGAGAAAGACGTATTCCGGGGCGTCGTGGAGGGAGTGGACCCTTATGAGATTGGGTTTGGAGGCTTCGTCCGCGAATTCCATGACTATTTCCGGATGCATGAAGGGAAGGGGGTTCAGGGCCAAAAAGCTTTGTCCCTCTCCCTCTATCCTCATCACCTCCGGAGGGGAGCGAAGCACGAATTCGGCTTCGGTCGCGAAGATCCTCGGGGCCCCTATGACCTTCCCCTCGTCCGCGGCGTCCGGAAGCACCCCGTATCTCGCCCTCCATTCCACGAAGGCCGCGGCTCCCGCCACGTTGTAAACCAGACGGGTGTTTTCCCCCTCCGGCACCTCGGCGGTCAGGGTTTCCACGGGCGTTCCCCCCGCGGTCGCGGTCTCGATCCCCAAAAGGGATCCTCTCCTCACCCTTTCCTCGGCCCCCCCGAAGGGGACGAGGGTCAGGGGGGCGCGGTCCCCGATCCTGACCGTGACCGCGGTCCCGAGTCCGTTGTAAACGTGGAGCCTCGTCTCCCCGCCGCCCGCGAAAAAACTTCCCGCCCTCCAGGCCACGACCAAAGCCAGGGCCAGTCCCGCCAAAACGGCCAGGGCGATCCTCAAGGGGGATCTTCCCTTCTCCAGACGGGCCTCCTCCTCCATGAACTCCTCGGTGGGAAGGGCCAGTTCCGGGAGGGACGCGGGCGCCGGGGCCCGGAGCCTTTCCCTGCCCTTGGCCGAATTCCCGCCCGAATTTTCGGCCGCTTCCCCCGAATCCGAATCCCCGCCGTCTCCCTTCGCGGGCTCCAGAAGAGACTCCAAAACCCCGGGCGGGGCATTGGCGAGGACGTCCCGCGCGAAGTCCGAGGAGGTTTGGGGGTCCGAGGGGGAGAAGGCGGAAGCCGGGATGGCCGTCCCGTCCGGGGCGGGGCGCGCGTCGGGAGCGCCGGGGCTTTGG
>JAITKT010000091.1 GCA_031278225.1 Deltaproteobacteria bacterium | reverse complement strand
GGAAAATATTGCGGGTTTGGTCCCCCGATTGGTATCACAATCCGAATAAGGCCGCCAAACTTTTAAACGATCGGCTTAACGCGCTCGCTGCCGAACGGGGGCGATGAAATGGGTTATTTGATTTCCAGAGTAGCGCTTTACGTCATCATCATCCTCGGACTCGCTTATTTCGTTTTTTTCACCGTCAGATACGTCCGTCTTCGAAGAAAGGCCGACTCTTTGCGCGCCAAAGCCGACGCCGCCCTGCTCAAGGGAAGATCCGTGGTCTACACCTTCGCGCGAGATTTGTCCTTCACGAGGCGCGGGAAGACCATGGTCATCGATTTTTCCGAAAGACCCAAAATCGACGTCCACAACGAAATGCCCATCATCCTCGACCCGGGCACCTACCAAACCGTGGGCACCTATCCCATAGTCAGCTCGGTTTTGAAGATTCGGGACTTCGTGCGGGACGTTCCCCTGGAAATCAGACTGTCCCCGGGCAAGGAGTACGAACTCGGCATTTTCGCCCACCACGAGGAAATGATGGACATGGTGGTTTCCCACCTGGTCCTGGATTTTCCTTTGCCGATAAAGACGAACGAGACCTTGGTTTTGGCTTGCATGCTCAGGGAAACGCTTCACTGACGGCCGTTTTCCCCATTCCCTTCGACCGCGGTTCCCCGCGGACCCGGAATCATGTCCCGGAAAACGACTTCGTTCATGTTTTCGGGGTTTTTCATTTTCCGTTTGTGATTTTATATTATTATCACATAAAATCACCGATATTTTAATGTTTTTGCCGGATTTTACCGCTGTCCGCCGTTCGTTTTCTTTCTTTTTTCCGTTTCCGCCCCATTTCCCGTTTCTCCGTTTCCCCGTTTCCCCGTTTCTTTGTCCCCGGATCTCACTCCGTTCGCCGCGGGATCGTCCCCCCGATCGCTCGCGGAACCGCCCGGTCCGCTTTTGTCCCCTTCGGGCCCGCGGCTCTTCTTCGCCCGCGAACTCCGCCGTCAAAGCTTCTTTCCGGCCTCCCGTTTTTCGTTTGACAAAGAAGGCGTCAATATCTATAATTCGCTCTGGCGTTCGCCCGCCCACCCCCGTTTTTCCGAGACCGTTTTCGACGCGCGCGACGCGTTTTCCGCCCGCGGCGGCCGGTCGGTCAATCAAATCAAGGAGACAAAGCGCCATACCAAAATCCTGAATTCAGAAGGCAAAACACGAGGCGAAACACCGACGTGTTTTTTTACTTTTTTTAAACGATTAAAAAATGCCTGACGCTCACGTTTTTTTGACGCTTACTCAACCATGAAATCATTCATAACATCCCATTTGACGAACAACGAGGAAGTGCTTTTGGAGGCCAAAAGACATTGGCTTTCCTTGCTTCCGGCGTTCGCCTACACCATCGTCTTTTTTGTTTTGCTTCTGACCATGTCTTTTTTCGCTTCCTTCGTTCCCCAATATCCGTGGGCGGGGCTCGGGATTAAAATAGTCATCCTGATCGTCGCCTTGTCCTTTCTTTTTCACGCTTTGTCGGATTACGTCACCTATTTTTCGACGGAACTCTGCTTCACCGAAAAGCGTTTGATAGGGAAGGTGGGTTTTCTGAAGGTTCGCACCCTGCTCACCCCCCTGAACAAGATCAATCACGTTTCGGCCTCGAACGGCCTTTTGGGTTCTTTGTTTCACTTCGGGAACATTCAAATCCACACTTCGTCCGGTCAGGTGGTGTACAGGCAGATCATCGGTCACCTTGATTTCGCGAACGCCCTCATGGAACAGATGGTGGTTTACCAAAGGGAAATGACCGCCGCGGACGATCCTTCCGCGCGGTTCGCCCCCGTTTCCGGCCGTCACGCGGCGGTTTACGACGACAAACAACGGCGGAAGGAAAGGGTCGACGCCAAACCCGACGACGCTCCCCCGACGCCTCCCCAACGCTTGGCCGTCAGGGCGGACTTTGCCAAAACCGGCGCCCCGCCTCCCTTGAAACTCGAGAAGCAACCGGAAAAATCCCGGGACAATTCCCCGGACAAACCCCAAGACAAAACCCAGGACAAACCCCAAGACAAATCGCAAGACAAATCAAGGGAAAAAACCCAAGTCCCCGCCGGCGGCGAAGCCCAACTTTACATAAATTGCCCCAAATGCAACTCCGTCTATTATTATAAAAAAGAACAAGCCGGCCGGAGCACCGCCTGCCGCAAATGCGGCCAGGTCATCTCCGTTCCCAAGAATTAAAACGCGCCCGTTGTTTTTCGGATTTCGACAACCTTTCCGTCAAGGCCGCGGCAGTCAAAGGTCCCGCTTCGAAGCGGTCGCGCGCGTCGCGTTCGTTTTCGCCCCGGGACTTTTCCTGTTTTCTTTTCGCGCGCGGAAAATCCGGGCGTTTTTCCCCTTTTTTTTCTCGTTTTTTCCATTCCTTCGTTTGGTCATTCGTCCGTTCGGGTCGTTTTCGTCGTCGTCCGGACATGGGATGACGTCATTTTGTCCGAGAGGATTTCATGGATTCCGCGGGTTTTTTCGACAAGATTACCCTTGAAATCAAAAGGGCCGACGGGGACGATTCCTGGCCCCTGCCCTCGAGAGGCTCCGAGTGGGCTTCCGGTCTCGACCTTTCCGCCCACGTGGACGAGCCGGTTTTGATCCCCAAGGGGGAAATAAGACTCATTCCCACGGGCTGGCGCGTCGCCATACCCCCGGGCTACGAGGGTCAGCTTCGCCCGAGAAGCGGGGTGGCCTTCAAGAGGGGACTCACCGTCATAAACTCCCCGGGCACCATCGACTCCGACTACCGGGGGGAGATCTTTCTCGCCATGGTGAATCTGGGTCCCGTCGACCAAACGGTTACCCGCGGGGAACGCCTGGCTCAGCTCGTCATCTCCAGGGTGGAGCGGCCGGAGCTCGTCCTTAAGGAGACCCTGAGCGACACCCCGAGGGGGGAGGGGGGATTCGGGTCCACCGGGTTTTGACCCGCCGGCCGCGGGTTTTGGCTTTCAACCGTTTTTTTCGCTTTTTTTTCGCTTCGGACGTTCTTTTTCACCGGTTCGTCCGGGAAAGGAAGGGGGACACGGGGTGCGTTTTTGTCTTTTGGCCAGCGGCAGCAAGGGTAACGCGATTTGGGTGGAAGAGGACGGGTTGGCCGTCCTCATAGACAACGGGCTGTCGTTGGCGGAGCTCACGAGGAGGCTCAAGAAGCGCGATCTCGACCCCAAGCGTCTGGTGGGGGTCTTCGTGACCCACGAACACACCGATCACATAGGAGGGGTGGGTCCGCTTTCCAGGGGACACGAGCTCCCGGTCTACACCAGTCCCTTGACTTTTCACGCCTGCGGCAGGACCGTCGGAAACGTCGACTTTTGTCCCTTCGCGAGCGGGGAAAAGTTGAAACTGGGCTCCCTGACCATAACCGCCGTGTCTTCCTCCCACGACGCCGCGGATCCGCAACTCTACGTCGTCCGCGGAAACACCGGCTCCCTCGGGGTGGCGACCGACCTCGGGGTGGTGACCCACCTCGTGCGCCAAAGTTTCCTCTCCCTCACGGCCATCGTCTCCGAATTCAATCACGACCTCAAAATGCTCGCGGACGGTCCCTATCCCTGGTTTTTGAAACAGAGGGTGAGGGGCCGCAAAGGTCACCTCTCCAACGACGAAGCGGCTCAATTCCTGATTGACGTGAATCACGAAGGGCTTTCGCGCGTGGTCCTGGGCCATCTCTCCGAGGTCAACAACAAGCCGGAGCTGGCCTTCGAGGCGGCCGCCGCGGCCCTTTCCCGGGGCCCGGGAAATCCGGGGCTCACGGTGGCCTCCCAGTGGGAACCCACGGAGGTCTTCGAGATTTGAAGCCGGCGTCGTTCGTCGTTTGACGCCCGCGGGATCGGACCCCGAAAAAACACCCGGAAAAACGCCCCGGGGCGGGAGGAAAACGTCTTTCGCGAATGAAGGGGGAGCCTTCGGCGCGCCTTCTTTCGCTCCCGGAACGTTTTTATGAAAAGGCCCGTCGGAATCGCGAATCCGTTTTCCGGGGGGACCGCGCGACGGCTCTCCCGAAATCAACGAAAAAACGACGTTTTGTCCGATTTACCCGTTTGACTCGCGGGGGCAAATGTAGTACCTTGTTTCTTCGCCACATCCGGCCGGCGGACCCGCGAGGCGGAAATCCGGGGGGTTTTTCCCGGGGCTTTCGCCGCCCGCGGCCATTCGCGTCGCTTTTCGGAGTTTTCGAATGACTTATTACGTGACCACTCCCATATATTACGTGAACGCCAAACCCCATTTGGGACACGCCTACACGACCATCGTTTGCGACACCCTGACCAGATATCACAGGTTGAAGGGCGACGATTCCCGCATGCTCACGGGAACGGACGAGCACGGCGACAAGATAGCCATCGCGGCCGCGAAAGAGGGCTGTTCGCCACAGGTTTACGCCGACTACATCTCGTCCCACTACAAGTTCGCCTGGCCCAAGTTCGACATCGCGTACGACGACTTCATCAGGACCACGGAACCCCGCCACAAGGAAACGGTCGCGAGGTTCATGGACAGGGTCAACGACAACGGGGACATCTATTTCGGGGAGTACGGCGGGCTCTATTGCCTGGGTTGCGAGCGCTTCTACTCGGAAAGGGAGCTCGTCGACGGCCTTTGTCCCGACCACAAGGTCGCCCCGACGTACGTCTCCGAGAAGAATTATTTTTTCAAGATGAAGAACTACCAGGACTGGCTCATCGATCACATAAAAAAGAACCCCGACTTCATCAGGCCCGAAAGGTACAAGAACGAGGTGCTCTCCTTTTTGTCGGAACCCCTGGAGGACCTCTGCATCAGCAGACCCAAGAGCCGTCTCACCTGGGGCATAGAAATTCCCTTCGATCGCGACTACGTCACCTACGTCTGGTTCGACGCGCTCATCAACTACGTGACCGGCCTCGGTTGGCCGGACGGGGACAAATTCGAGCGCTACTGGCCGAACGCCGAACACTGCGTGGCCAAAGACATCCTGAAACCCCACGCCATCTTCTGGCCCACGATGCTCAAGAGCGCGGGCCTTCCGATTTACAAACACCTGAACGTCCACGGCTATTGGCAGCTGGACGAGGCCAAGATGAGCAAGTCCCTGGGAAACGTCGTGGACATCTTCGACCTCCGGGAAGAGTTCGGGACCTCGGCCTTGAGATATTTTCTCATGAGGGAGATGACCTTCGGATTGGACAGCGAGTTTTCCCGCGCGAGGATCTTCGAGCGCCACAACGCCGATCTCGCCAACGACTTCGGAAACCTCTGGCAGAGAAGCGCGACCATGCTTTCCAAGTACTCCGGGGGAACGATTTCGGCGGCGGCCTTGAAAACCCTGAAGGAAGACGCCGCCTGGGAGGGATCCCTCGCGGCCCTCATCCGGGATTACAAGGACCACTTCGACAACATGAGACCGGGCGAAGCCCTGAAGAGGGTCTGGGACTTCATCCGCACCCTGAACAAATTCATTGACACCAAGGCGCCATGGGTTCTCGCCCGCTCCCCGGAGACCCGGGCCGAGCTGGATCTGGTTCTCGCGACTCTTCTCAAGGGACTGGCGCTCATCGGGATCCTGGTCTACCCGGTCATGCCCGGAACCTCTTTGGAGCTTTTGAAAAGACTCGGTCTCGATTCCGGCTCCTTGGTCCTCGATTCGGACGCCCTGACGGAAGCCCTCGGCCGCGGTCAAACCGTGGTGACGGGAACCGCGTTCTTCGCGCGGGCCTTGAAGCCCGGGGAAAAGGAGCCCGCCGGGGAAGCGCCCCCGGCCAAAGACAAGGCCCCCGAGAAGGCGGCCGAAAAGGCGCCGGAAAAGACGGTCGAAGGGACCCCGGAATTCGCGACTTACGCGGATTTCAAGAAACTGGACTTGAGGATCGCCCTCGTCCTCGACGCGGAACCGGTCAAAAAGAGCGACAAGCTCGTGAAACTCAAACTCAAATTGGGCGACGACGAAGAGAGGACCGTGGTGGCCGGGATAGGGAATCATTTCAAGGTTGAGGAGCTCAAAGGGCAAAGCCTCGCGATCGTCATGAACCTCGAGCCCAGAAAACTCATGGGCACGGAGTCCCGCGGCATGGTCCTGTGCGCCTCCGGAAACGACACCCTGGCCTTTCTGGCCCCGAACCGCCCCATGCCCCCGGGAAGTCCGATCACCTGACGGGGGAAGCACCGAAGGCGTTGTTCGACGTTTTTTGGCGATTGACCGCGGGCCGCGGCCCCGGAAAACCGTCCCGGCGCGCGGGGACCGGGAACCGGGGGGAAACCCGGTTTTCAAAGAAGTGACGCGATGAAAGTCATAGTGGCCGGCGCCGGCGAAGTGGGCTATAACATCTCCGAGAAACTTTCCCGGGAGAAGATTGACATCGTCCTCATCGACAAGGACCCGGAACGTCTCAAAAACGTCGCCGACGCCTTGGACGTCCAGACCATCGAAAGCCCGGTGGCCCGGCCGGAGGTGCTTCTCGACGCCGGCATCCAAAACGCCATTCTCTTCGTGGCCGTGACCGGGAGCGACTCGGACAACATCCTCGCCTGCCGCTACTCGCAGCTTTTGGCCCCGGACGTGACCAGAATAGCGAGGGTCAGGGACTCCTCCATCTACAAGGGACTTTCCCGGGAGGAAATAACCGAGGGCCTGGGCCTGACCTACGTGATAGATCCCACCACCCTGGTGGTGGACAACATCCTGGACTTCATGGCCATTCCGGGGGCGGGGGACGTCATAGACGTCTCCGGGGGAAGGCTGAAGCTCGTGGGACTGAGGCTCGGAAGAAATCATCCCATAGTGGGAAAACCCCTGTCCCAATCCCTTCCCCGGGACGGGGGAACTAGGCTTCTCATCGCGGCCATCTACCGTCACCACGAACTCTTGATTCCCAACGGCGACACGGTCCTCAAGGGTCACGATCTTCTGTACATGGCCGCCACCCCGGAGCATCTCCCGGACGTCAGCCGTTTCTTCGACATCGACTGGAAACCGCCCCAGAACGTCTTCATCATGGGAGGGGGCGAGGTGGGTCTGAATCTGGCGAGAAGACTCGAAGGACACGACCTGGTGGTGAAGCTCATCGAGCAAAACGAGGAGAGATGCGCCTTCCTGAGCCAGGAACTGAAGTCCACCATAGTTCTCAAGGGCGACGCCACCGACCAAAACCTCCTGGAGGAGGAGGGGGTGGCCGAATGCGACATTTTCATCGCCGTGGGAACGGACGACGAGAAGAACATGATTTCCTGCCTTCTCGCCAGACGCCTGGGGGCGGACAACACCATAACCAGGGTCAACCGCTTCAGTTACGTGCCCCTGGTTTCCGCCATCGGGCTCGAGGCCCTGGTGTCCGCGAGGGTCGCGGCGGTTTCGGCGATATTGAAATACGTGAGAAAGGGACTCGTGGTGTCGGTCGCGACCCTTCAGAACGAGGAGGCGGAGATCATAGAGATTGAGGTCCCGCCCGACTCCCACCTCGCGGGAAAACCGATCCTGGACGTGAAGTTTCCCCCGAGCTCCATAGTGGCCGCCCTCTTGAGGGGCGACGAGGTCATCATTCCCAGGGGAAACACGGTCATAGAACCCGGGGACGTTTTGGCGGTGGTCAGCAAGTCGGAGAGCATACGTCTTCTGGAAAAGACCGTCTCCAAGACCTGAGGCCCCCGTTTTCACGGCGCCGCGGGCGCCTTCTTTTTTTTGAAAAATTGTTTTGTTTTTGGAAATCGAAAATTCCCCGCGCCGTCCCCTCGGGGAGCGCGTCCGTTTTGGAAGGAAAGGGTCTCCCGAAAACGTTCCATGGTAAACCCCAGGCTCATAGCGTATCTCGTCGGATGGATAATTCTCATAACCGGGGGCACCCTCGTTTTTCCCGCGGCGGTCGCTTTGATTTACGGGGAATCGTCCGTTTATTGGTTTTTGAAATCCCTGGCCATAGTCTCCGTCTTCGGCGGACTCCTCATAAGCCTCGGTTTTTCCGCGAGGACCGGCGAAGCCAGGGTCAGGGATTCCATGGCCGTGGTGGGGGCCTCCTGGTTTCTGATAAGCCTCGCGGGAGCGCTTCCCTATCTCTTTTCCGGCCATTTGGACGTCTGGGGCTCGATCTTCGAGTCCTTCTCCGGCTTTTCCTCGACCGGGGCCACGAACATTTCCGATCTGTCGATCTATCCCAAGGGGCTTCTTTTCTGGAGGTCTTTTTCCCAGTACGTGGGGGGCATGGGAATAGTGGTCCTCATGGTCGCCGTCCTTCCCTTCCTGGGCATGGGCGGTCAGCTCATGCTCAAGTCCGAGACCTCCGGGCTTTCCCAGGACAAACTGAAGCCCAGGGTGGCTCAGATAGCCAAGACCCTGTGGCTCGTCTATCTCTCCTTCACCATAATCCTCGCGGCTCTTTATCTTTTGGGGGGATTGAATCTTTTCGATTCCCTGTGCCTGACCTTCACGACCATGTCGACCGGGGGCTTCTCCAACTGGAACGATTCCTTGGCCCACCTGGGCGGTTGGTATTTCCCCGCGGTTTCCATGGTCTTCATGTTTTTGGGGAGCATCAGCTTTTCGCTTCACTACCAGCTGTTCGCGGGAAATTTCCGGAGCTTCTTTTTGAACGCCGAGGTGATCTTCTTCACGGTCGCGATACTGGCCTCCAC
>JAITKT010000438.1 GCA_031278225.1 Deltaproteobacteria bacterium | reverse complement strand
CGGAAAGGAGCTTTACGATCTGATTATCGGTCCCTTGGCGGCGGAACTCGAGGGCGCCCGGGCCAAGACCATCATGTTTTATCTCGACGGTCCTTTGCGTTACATTCCCATGGGAGCCCTTCACGACGGGGATAAATTCCTGGTCGAATCTTACGCCACGGCGCTGTTCGTCGACACCGCCAAAGACAAACTTCTCGAAAATCCCGACTTTTCCCCCAAAGTCATGGGTTTCGGGGTGACAAAGGACCATCCCGGCTTTCCCGCGCTTTTTGCCGTGCGGGAAGAACTTGACTCCATAATCGGGTCGGGAGGTGCGGCGAGGGGGGCAATGACCGGCGCGAGTTTTTACGACGAAAACTTCACGCGGGAAAAATTTTACGAAAACCTGAGGACGGGGGCATCGGTCGTTCACGTCGCGAGCCACTTCAAATTCGAAAACGCCCCCGGTCAATCCTTCCTCCTTCTCGGAGACGGAAAACCCTTAACCGTTTCGGCCATCAAGAGGGGACTGTCTTTGGGCGGCTTGGATCTATTGACGCTTTCCGCTTGCGACACCGCCTCGGGTATTTCCGGCGGGAACGGTTCGGAAGTGGAAAGCTTGGGAGACGCGACCATGAAGAAGGGGGCAATGTCGGTCTTGGCCACCTTGTGGCCCGTGAACGACGTTTCAACCGCTTCTTTGATGGCCGATTTCTATACCCTTCGTTACGGGGATTCCATGGACAAGGCTCAAGCCTTGAGAAGGGCCCAGCTTAATCTCATGAAAAATATCGGTTCGCCGGCGGGAGCGAGTCCCAGGGGCTCTTCCGTCGCGGCGTTTGGAAACATCGAAAATCCCGTCGACGACCCGTGGACCGGGGAAGGTTTCGGTCATCCGTACTACTGGGCTCCGTTCATCATCATGGGAAATTGGAAGTGACCGCGTCGCGCGATCCCCGGGACCGTCGGAAAAACGTTTGGTTTCATGACAAAATATGATATGATTCGACTTTGCGGTATTATCCTTAACCGAACCCGAACGTTGTGTCGCCTTTCGATTCCAATCATTCACCGAACCAATGCTTTGATTTTCGTTTTCGGGCAGCCGGAGTTTCGGACCCAATCGCGTCGAATCGCGGTCATCATGTCCGTTCGTCGCGGGCTAGCGCGCGCTGAGGTCGGTCCGCGACAAAAAATAATGAACGCTTCAAACGGAGGAAAAATTGAACATGATTAAACGTCATGAAACAGGAACAATAATGTCGATAATTGCCGCCATGACATTTGCCGCGTGTGCTTTTCCCTTGGCAGCCGGGGCGTATTTCGCGGACGAGGGAACTTTACGGAGAGGGGTGGAAACGGAGACGGCTTTCCCGAGATCGGCTTTCTCAAGATCGACCGAGCCTTCGACAATGGTCGCGAACTTGGAATCGGCCGTTTACGGGGAAGTTTTCGAAATCGGAAAAAGGGTTCCCGTCTCCGGGCGTCCGGTCGCGTTCGCGGACGATCGCGAGCTTCCCGGATCCCGGGGTCATCTTGAAAACCGCGGCGAGTCATCGATCTTTAACCCGGTGTTTCGGGAAGCTCAGGCAAAAGCTCCGAGTCGCAAGACCACCGACGCTCTCGCGAAGAAGCAGGAGAAGGCTTTGGAACTCAGCAAAAGCGGAAAGCACGACAAAGCGCTGGCCGGGTTACTGGAAGTTCTGAAAGCTCGGGAAAAAGCCCAGGGACCCGATCATCCCGACGCGCTCGACACCAAATCCCATGTGGCCAGCGAACACGGCATGATGGGAAATCACGACAAGTCGCTCGCGGTTTACCGGGAAGTTCTGGAAGCGAAGAACAAAGTCTTGGGCCCGGAGCATCCGGACACTCTGACCGTAAAACATCTCGCGGCTCGCGAGATGAGCCTGCTCGGAAATCACGAAGAGGCCCGGAATGTTTACGGTCAAGTTTTGGAAGCCCGCGGAAGAGTCTTGGGCCCGGAGCATCCCGATACGCTCAACACCAAACACGCCGCGGCTTACGAGACCGGAAAAATCGGAAGACACTACATTGCCGTTGATGATTACATGGAAGTTTTGGAACCGCGAGAAAGAGTTCTGGGGCCGGAGCATCCCGACACGCTTGAAACCAAATACCAAATTGCCATCGAGCTCACGGCAATCAAAAATCACGACGAGGCTCTCATAGTTTACCGCCGAGTATTGAAAGACTGGGAAAGATTAAAGGGTCCGGAGCATCCCGACACGCTGTCCGCCAAAAACCAAGTTGCTTTTTCGCTGGACAAACTCAAAAAACCCGACGAGGCGCTCCCGGTTTACCGGGAAGTTTTGGAAGCGCGCGAAAGAGTCTTGGGCCCGGCACATCTCGACACGATCAACACCGGAAACCTTCTCGCCGAAGCGCTTGAAAAACTCGGACGCCCCGACGAGGCGCTCGCGGTTTACCGGGAAGTTTTGAAAGGGCGGGAAAAAACCTTGGGTCCGCAGCATAACGACACGTGGGCCACGAGAAGAGACATAGATCGGCTTTCGAAGTAACCGGGTAGTCCGCCGGCCGCTCTCGGGGCGCGCTTTTCGGGAAAACTGTCTCTTCGGAGCGTTCGGTTCCGGGAACCGCCGACGGTCGCGCGACTCCCCCCTCCGCGCTTCCCGGGGCCGCGGGTCCCCCGGGTCTCCCGGGTTCCTTGAGTCCCTTGTCAAAGCGGGCGCTCCCGCCCTCGCGCGAAAGACCGCTTTTGTGTCATAATCCGGTGAACGGGTCAGTCGCGACCGACGCGCGTCCGGCCGGTGGCCGGCGGGGGACGCCCCGAGCCGAGCGACTCGCCCGGGAGCCGATTTGGCGGCTCCGTCTTTTTTTCTCTCTGTCTCTTCTTTTCGCTTATTCGGTGATCGCCTTCGACGCGCGGAGTCAAACGCGAACGATTCGGACGCGGATCGGAGGTCGGTCCTGTCCCAACTCCTTCTCTTCGGGTTTCGGTGGCGGGCCGCGGATCGGAGGTCGGTCCGGTCCCAACTCCTTCTCTTCGGTCTTCGGTGGCGGGCCGCGGCCTTCCCGGTCACGATGACTCAATGGGACGATTGTCGCGAATCTCCGCGGTCGGAAGGCCGTCCGAAAAAAACATCGGATCCATGAAGCGATGTGCCAAGAGCCGCCTCAGTCGTTTAATTCGTCACGAAATCCGAGCGTTATGCCGGCTTTCGATTCCAAAGATTCACCAAAACAATACTTTGATTTTCGTTTTCGGACAGCCGCGGTCTTCAACTCCAATCGAGTCGAATCACGGTCATTTGTCGCGTGTCCTTTCGCCGCCGGATCGCGCGCGTTAAGTTCGGCTGGTGCCAAAAATAATGAACGCTTCATCCGGAGGAAAAATTGAACGTGTTTAAGCGCCATGAAACCGGAACAATACTGTCGATAATGGCCGCAATGACATTGGCGGCGTGTGTTTTTCCCGCGGCCGCCCGGGCCTTTTTCCCGGGCGAGGGAACATTAAGAGGGATGTTGGAAACGGAGACGATTCGCCTCGAA